>JAOZMU010000002.1 GCA_029934165.1 Bacteroidales bacterium | reverse complement strand
AAATTTAATAAAGTAAGCCATTAAAATTCCTAACTAAAACTAAATCAGGCGTAAGTAAAATTATTAATTTTCCATTTTCCATTACCTAATGAATAAAAACCAGAGTTTTTAGATTGAATAAAATTATTTCCTTAACTTCGCGAAGCAAGAATATTTTGTAAAGAACAATAAATCAAGTTAATAATAAATTAAGTCTTAAATGAAAAAATATTTATATCAATTAGCCCTATTAATTCTTTTGGTATTTTATAGTTTATTGTCAAATGCGCAAGGACAATATGGCACACCAGTAATACGCACGTATTCACCAGAAGAATTCAAAGCTGCGCCAGAAAACTACACCTCAGTTCAAAACCAAGCCGGTATAATGTATTTTGGAAACTATGGAGTCGTTTTGGAATATGACGGTGCAACTTGGCGAAAAATACCCATTGCCGAGGACTTGCCTGTTCTATCATTAGACATTGACAACCGAGGCGTTATTTATGTCAGTGCTGGCAGTGAATTTGGTATTATTACTCCAAATGCGCAAGGCACAATGCAGTATCATTCGCTGGCTTCACAATTAGATACTGCTGCTAATCACCAAGATAACATAGGAAAATGTTTTATTGCACCAGATGGAATATATTTTCAAACAAGCGATATGTTACTCAGATATCCACACAATATCGTAACTTTAGATGCAAAAAGTAGCAATGTTATTATAGGAAAGGAAAAGCCTAAAAAATTCCGTACAACATCATACTTTACTAACTCGTATTTAGTTGATAGCATGGTTTTTATACATGACTTTGCCGGTGGTCTAAAGTTGCTACAAAACGAAAGACTTGTCCCATTGAGGCATGGAAGGAAATTTGTTAAGCGAAAAACCGTAGCAATGTTGCCTTACGCAAAAAATGTGATAGTTGTTTGTACTGAGAAAGATGGGCTATTTTACTATGTGCGCAGAGTGGGATTTGGACATTTAGAATCAGAGTCAAATGAATTTGCAAACCAAATTTATTCGTTACAAGCAATAAATTTGCCACAAGACAACGCTTTCGTTATGTCCACAATAAATATGGGGACTGTCGTCATTGAGAAAAAAGTGGTTCGCGGAAAACGAAAAATTATTGAGCAATACAACCGAAAAGCTGGTTTGCCCAGCGAGCAAATTACATCTTTATACAATAATCATAGCTATGACAATCGGTTGCTGTGGCTTACTTCTAAGTACGGAATATCACGTACAAAATTCAATTCGCCACTTCGTCGCATGAATGCTGCAAACGATATGAAAGACATTGTTTTAGATGTGAAACGGCATGATAAAAAGTTGTATGCTAGGACAATAGGCGAGATTTATTTTCTAAAAGATACATTGGGCGAATTGCAATTCCAAAGCATTCACAATATTACGTCAAATAACGATTGGATTGTGTATCCAGTTGAAATATTGAAAGATAAGCCAAAAAAACGGACACGTGGACGAAAGAAAAAACCGCGAACCAAAACAGAAACACGTATTTTGGCGGCTTCGAGATATGGATTATTTCAAATTGACCATGACACTGGAAAACAATTGGAATTTAGTTATAGGGCTGAAAAACAGCGCATTAGAGGCCGGAAGTACAAAATTAAATATAGTATTAATAAACTTCAACGCTCGCAAAAATTTCCTCATAGAATTTATGCGGGGACGGACAAAGGTGTGGTCGTAATTAGCTATCAGAATGGTTTTTGGATTGACGAAGGAGTAATTGAAGGAACAGGTGGTAAAATTTCTGGCTTGGCAGAAGATGTTGCAGGAAATATTTGGATTAGCTATACAAATAATGGCGTAAAGAAAATACAACCATTGGGCGATTCTTTGCAAGTTAAAATACGCTCTCCTTATGGCGGTAGAAAAGATAGCATGTCTTTCAACGTATTTCCAGCAGAAGTTAAGCTGGACGACTATGGAGTGGAAGGAGGGTTGCCAAAAACTGTAGAAAACGGAATATTTTATCACGAAAATAGATTGTTGTTCTCAACAAAAAAAGGGCTTTACGAGTTTGATACGCCTACCTCTAAGTTTGTCAAAAGTAATGCTTTCGATATTAAGGCAAATACAAAAGTATTGGGTATAATTACCGATACAGTTGGAAACAGTTGGTTGCGTGTTCAAAATTCATATCAAATTAGTATTGAGCATTTCATTAAAAATGAAGACGGTAAATATAAACATAATCGGCAAACTTTTAGGTTGCTGCCAGAAATGACTGTTCAATCTTTATATCCTGATAATGATAGTATTGTGTGGATAAGTGGCACAGATGGACTTTACTCTTATAACATTCGTGCATCGCGTGGCAAAAGTGAGAATTTTACTGTTCTGATTCGAAAAGTTTTAGCCGACGGAGATTCTTTATTGTTTGGAGGTTCTGTGTATAATTCCAAATCAGTAGTTAACACTCAGATAACTGAGTATATTCCTGAATTACCTTTTGAGATGCACGATTTGAAATTTGAGTTTGCATCTCCATTTTTTGAAAGCGAAGACGAGATAGTTTATAGCTACAAGCTAGTTGGTTTTGATAATAAATGGTCGGATTGGTCGCTGGAAACAAAAAAGGAGTACACAAATTTACCTAAAGGCACATATAGTTTTTGCGTAAAGGCAAAAAATATTTATGGTGAAATTTGTGAAGAAACTGCATATAAATTCACTATTCTTACGCCATGGTACGAAACTTGGTGGTTTTATACGTTGGAAATTATCTTTTTCATGCTTCTGCTTATGATTTCAATCATATTGAATAGGACAGGACACGCAAAAACACTTACACCAATTATTACGATGATAACCGTTACGGCTATTTTTAAATTGCTTGCCGGTTTGGTGTTTGCGCCAATAATAAACTATTTTGCTAAAGATATTGTATTCTTTAAATTGCTGTTAAACATTGTAGTAGGAGCAGCATTATTTCCAACGTGGTCTATTTTTATGAGGCTAATACAACATGGCTCATTAAAAGATAAGAGCGCAGACGACAAAAAAGCTGGTGATATTGCTAACTCAGATACAGGTATAAAATTTTCTGAGGAGTAGGCTTATTTGTTTTTTTGATGTTTGTAAATGTCCGGCAAATTGCTAATTTTGTCTGAATTGAAATAGAAAATTGATGTTGCAAAAACTATTTATTGATAGCAAAGTATTGATATTCAGACAGTGGTCTCGAAAGCCTTATGCCATTTTTGCTACTGCAAATTCAGTTGTCAATATTGGGCATTTATCTGCGGATATTTGTAATTTAGCTCAATTAAAAACTGCTAATGAGCATTTATACATTGACTATTCGAGATATATTCAATTTTTTTTGCTCGAAAACCGAATTATAAATAAGTGTATAAAAACGATCCACAACTTTTCTATTAGCTTGAATATCAACATAATATATTCATTTATAAATACTATTATGTGTTTATTTTTGTACCTAACATTCACAAAATCGGATATAAACAAGAAAGATTTATTTTTATTATAATGTGATTGGAAAACCAGAACGTAATTATACGTTCTGGTTTTTTTATACCCAATAGCATATACGTTATTTAATATTTGTAATTTTTTTCTCAGTATAAAAATGTATGGCATTTAGTATTAAGACTTAATAAAAAAATTTATGAAAGTAAATGAATTGAAGGATAAAATTTTAAGTGGCTATCTGGTGAAATTTTCGGATTGCGAGTTTTTACTTAAAGAAACAAAAGTACATGAATTGTCAGAAATTGCGAATGAAATTAGAGCGCATTTTACTGGTAATTATTTTGATTTATGTTCTATAACAAACGCCAAATCAGGTCAATGTACCGAAGACTGTAAATGGTGCGCCCAGAGCAAAAGCTACTCGTCAGGAGTAGAAACTTACGAAATGATTGATGCAAAAATTGCTGTCAAACAAGCAGTTGAAAACAGCCAACAAGGTGTGCATAAATACTCATTAGTAACAAGCGGAAAGCAGATTTCGGACAAGAATTTAACTCAGTTAATTTCCATTTATAAGCAAATAGCAAAAAAATCTGATATTCATCTTTGTGCTTCGATGGGGTTGTTGTCAGAGAGCCAGTTAGTCCGATTAAAGGACGCTGGCATTGCTCATTATCATTGTAACTTAGAGACTTCGCGTTCGTTTTTCAGCAATTTGTGTTCTACGCATAGTTACGATGATAAAATTGAAACAATTAAAACCGCCCAAAAAATTGGTTTAGATGTTTGTTCTGGCGGAATTATTGGTATGGGCGAAACAATGGAACAAAGAATGGAACTCGCATTTGAATTGCGCGAAATTGGCGTTAAGTCCATACCAATCAATGTTTTAATGCCAATTGATGGAACACCTTTGGCAGCCACTACAAAGCTATCTGATGACGAAATTTTGCGAACACTCGCAATTTTCCGTATAATAAATCCTGATGCGTTAATTCGGTTCGCTGGGGGGCGTGTTCAGATGAAACATATTGAAAATCAGGCGTTAAAATCGGGTGTAAACGCTGCATTGGTTGGCAATCTTCTTACCACTGTGGGGTCAGATATAAAACAGGATTTAAAAACTTTTGGAGACGCAGGTTTTAATCTGATTAATTCATAAAATTATTAATAATATTGTATGGATAGTCTTGATAATCAGTTAAATTATGATAGAAATCATATTTGGCATCCTTATACATCAGCCATAAATCCGCTTCCTGTTTTTATGGTGAAAGAAGCGCATGGTTGCGAAATTACACTGGACGATGGGCGAGTATTAATTGATGGTATGTCCTCGTGGTGGGCTGCAATACATGGGTATAACAATCTGAAGCTAAACAAAGCAGCGTATGAACAGTTGGGTAAAATGGCTCATATTATGTTTGGTGGATTTACTCATGAGCCAGCCGTAAACTTGGCTAAAAAGTTAATAGATTTAACGCCAGACGATTTGCAGCATGTTTTTTACTCTGACTCTGGTTCAGTGGCAGTTGAAGTAGCAATGAAAATGAGTTTACAGTACTGGCAATCAAAGGGACAGACGCAAAAAACCGCCTTTGCCACTGTTCGTAAGGGATACCATGGTGATACTTGGAATGCAATGTCGGTTTGCGATTCCGAAGCTGGAATGCACACATTGTTTCACGCTTCTTTGCCTAAGCAATATCATGTAGCTGAACCGAAAATTGGCTTTCACGAAGATTGGGATTGTTCCGATTTGGAGGAAATGAAAAATTTACTCGAAAATAGTAGCCAAGTTATTGCAGCAGTGATAATTGAGCCAATAGTACAAGGTGCTGGAGGCATGAGATTTTATCATCCAGAATATTTGCGCCAATTACGTAAATTATGTGATGCCAATGATGTTTTATTGATTTGTGATGAAATAGCTACTGGTTTTGGACGCACAGGAAAATTATTTGCTATTGAGCATTCGCAAATATGCCCAGATATTATGTGTCTTGGTAAAGCTCTAACAGGTGGCTACATTAGTTTTGCTGCAACATTGACAACAAAAAAAATTGCCGAAGGAATCTCATCTTCAGCACCTTATGTATTTATGCACGGACCAACTTATATGGGAAATCCGCTAGCTTGTTCGATTGCCTTGCAAAGTATTGATATATTGCTTAGTACAGATTGGTATTCGCGTATTTGCGAAATCAATGAAATTATGTGTAATGAATTGTCGGTGGCAACTGAATACGTAAATGTTAGCGATGTTCGTGTTTTAGGAGCAATAGGAGTAATAGAATTAAAAAAGGAAGTAGATATGGCGAAAATGCAATCTGATTTTGTCGATGAAGGGGTTTGGATTCGTCCGTTTGGAAAATTGGTTTATATTATGCCACCGTATATTATTGAAAAACAGCAGTTAACCAAATTATGTCGCGCCATGCTTTTAGTTGTTTGTAAACATTAAAAACATAATTTCAAGTGAATAATAAATATTTTGAAGAGCAAATTTCAAAGCTGAAATTTAGTTCTAACTATCGCAAATTTAGAGACTTAGGCTACGATGGTAAGTTTGTTATTGCAGATGGTCAAAAATTATTGAATTTTTCATCGAATGACTATCTCGGAATAAATTCAAGAGGTGTTTATTTAAAAGATTTTCAGACAGTTAGAAGCGAGGCTTCGTTCTCTTCTGTGTCGTCTAGGTCATTGACAGGAAACTCAAAAGAAGCGGTTGAGCTTGAAAATTCGTTATCGTTTGAATATAAGAGAAATACGTTATTATTTAATAGTGGTTATCATGCGAACACCGGAGTAATTCCCGCCATTGCAAAGCGCAACGATTTGATTATTGCGGATAAACTTGTTCATGCTTCGATAATTGATGGAATTAACTTATCGACTGCTGAGGTTAAACGTTTTAAACACAATGACTTAAACCACCTTGAATATATTTTAAATAGGTATATTGATAAGTATAATTCAGTAATTGTCATCACTGAAAGTATTTTTAGTATGGATGGCGATTTAGCAGATTTGAGTTCCTTGGTTGAACTAAAACGAAAATTTGGTTTTTTGTTGTATGTTGATGAAGCTCACGCTGTTGGAGTGCGTGGCGAGCGTGGACTTGGCTTGGCTGAGGAAACAAATACTATTTTCGATATTGATTTTATTGTCGGAACTTTCGGAAAGGCTTTTGCTTCTTATGGTGCTTTTGTGGTTTGTAGTGAGCTGATATATAATTATTTAGTAAATAATGTGCGTACTTTAATTTTTTCAACCATGCTTCCGCCTGCACAGTTAGAGTGGACGAATTTTGTTTTTTCTAAATTGTTGAAAATGAACACAGAACGTGAGTTGTTAAAGGATTTATCGGTGTATTTTAGATACGGATTGGCGCAAATTGGATTTTCTTCGGAAAGTCAATCTCAAATTATTCCTTTGTTAGTTGGTGAAAATCAAAAAGTTATGACGTTGGCAGCAAAAATTTCTCAAAAAGGATATTTGGCTCTTCCTGTTCGTCCACCAAGCGTGCCGCCAAATACGGCACGCTTGCGTTTTTCTCTTTCGGCTGCAATGACCAAATTGGATATACGTAAATTGATTAGCGAAATTGAGTATTTAGTTTAACTGCGTATTTTTGTCTTGCAAGAGTGATTTTCGCATTAATTATTTGTTATGAAATATCGTATTGATAAAAGAAATTCATCAAAACTTATAGTTTTTTTTACGGGCTGGGGAATGACTCCTGAAGTTACTAATTTTTTGCAATGTGATGAATATGATACTGTTACATGCTTTGATTATTTGCAGGAAGGGGAAATTAGCAATTTGGTAACTAAATATAAAGAAATTCATGTTGTAGCATGGTCTTTTGGAGTTTTTTTTGCCGAACAATGGCTTGAAACACAAGATATTAAATTGAACTATTCTATTGCAATAAATGGGACTCCCATTCCAATTAACGATGATTTCGGTATTCCACCAAAAATAGCGTTAGCTACTTTGATGGGAATATCAGAAAAAACAGTGCGTAAATTTCACCTTCGTATGTTTACATCTAATGCTGAGAAAAAACAGTTTATCAGTAATATACCCAAAGTTGATGCGCGTAAATTGCAATCCGAATTAAGGTTTGTGATTGAACAATCTAATAATTTTGATACTCAACACAATTGGAATATTGCTTTATGTTGTGCAAACGATTGGATTTTTCCACCAACGAGTGTCCGTAGATATTATGAATCTAAGTCAATATCCTTAGTTGATTTAGATTTACCACACTTTCCATTTTATCATTTCAAATCGTGGTATGAGATAATAAATTTAGTTCAAAATGCAGATTAATAAAGAGTTAGTACAGAAGCGATTTGCACGCAATACAGATTCTTATTCGCAGCTTGCTGTGATACAGTTGGGTATGGCTGAAAAATTGACTAACCTTTTGCTGGACAACAGAGTAGCGGGATTTGATAAAGTTTTGGAGCTTGGTGTTGGGTGTGGCTTTTTGACAAAACAATTGTTGAATAAGTATGTTGTTAATCAGTTGTATATCAATGATATAATAGAAGCACTTCCGCAGACTGTTGCAAAAACTATCAGTAATCATGGGCTTAGAAATTGGCAATATCTGTCCGGCGATGCTGAGAAAATTCAGTTTCCAAAAGAGTTGGATTTGGTAATTTCGGGGGCAACTTTTCAGTGGTTTCAAGAGCCTGAAAAGGTGTTAGAAAAAGCATTTAACTCCCTGAAAAACAATGGAATAATAGCAATTAGTACTTTTGGATTGTCAAATTTCAAGCAAATTAGACAGATTACAGGTACTGGGTTAAAATACATGAGTATTTCACAACTCAGTTCTTTGACAGACAAGTATTTTAAAAAAATTCACTCTAGCGAAATTGAGATAGATTTAAGTTTTTCTTCGGTTATTGAGATTCTTAAACATCTGAAATTCACTGGTGTTAACGCCGTTCAGCCTCTCAAATGGAACAAAAGTCAATATTTGAAATTTGTCGAAGCATATGAGAAGCAATTTGCAAATTCTGATAAGTTACTTTTAACTTACAATCCGATGTATTTTATTGGAGAAAAGATTGGTTGAATATATGAATACAGGGCTTGTTCATAAAAATTTGTTTGTTTTGTCAAACCGCTTGCTACAAAGGCGTTTTGCGGCAGGGATTGTAGCGGTAGCTTGCCGAAGTGGCTTGGGATTTTTGGCGCGGTTTGGCGAGCGACCGATAGGAAGCTCCGCTAAACCGCTTTGCCAAAAACGCAAGGCACAAGGCAACTACAAGCGAAAAGCCCTTGTGCCGCCCTAAAAAGCTGTTTTTCATTTTTATCTGCAAAAATACGCATAATGCTTTTTTCAATGAAAAATTGATTTTTATGAATAAACTGTATAGGCATCATTCGTAGCTTATATAATTTACTTTTCAGATTGCATAAAATTCGTATTTTCAAGTGGCAGCCAATTTTTAATTTGTAATTATTAATTCGTAGTTATTTTATGAGTAAAACAGTTTTTATTTCGGGAATTGACACAAATATTGGTAAAACTATTGCAACTGGATTGCTTGCTAGAGAGCTAATAAAATTAGGGCGAAGTGTGATAACGCAAAAAATTGTGCAAACTGGTTGCACCGAAATTGCGGAAGATATTGTTGAGCATAGAAGGCTTATGGGTATTGATTTACAAGCAGTTGATATGGACTTAACTACTTGTCCTTTTGTTTTTCCGTTGGCAGCATCGCCACATTTAGCAGCATCTGATGCTAAACGTGAAATTGATTTGAATGTGATTTCAAAAGCAACACAAGTGCTTGAAAATAAGTATGATATAGTTTTACTCGAAGGTGCTGGCGGTTTATGCGTGCCAATTAATTCAAGAGTAACTATTATTGACTATATCTCGGAAAGAAATTACCCATTAATTTTACTTACATCTTCTCGGTTAGGAAGTATAAATCACACTTTGCTTAGTTTAGAGGTAATTTTTAGTCGAGGCATACAGCTGAAAGGATTGATTTACAATCGTTATCCCAAAGAAAATCAACTAATTGTCGATGATTCAAAAGCGTTTTTTGAAGATTATTTACAGAGACATTTTCCGAAAGTTCCGCTAATTGAATTAACCAATGAAAATAGTATAAGTAATTGTAATTTAGATATATCCAATCTTAATTTTTAGGATATTCTATTCGTGCGTGGTAGATATTTTTTAATTTCTCTTTGAAAACAGATTTGACGGTAGAAATATCTTTGAAAGTAATAGGCGCGTTTTCATATTGCTTTTCTTTTATCTGAAAATCAACGATATTCTCAACAAGCGAACTTATTTTTTCTTCCGTTATGTCTTTCATGCTTCTTGATGCTGCCTCTATTGAATCTGCCATCATTAATACTGCGGTTTCTTTTGAGTATGGCAGTGGTCCTTTATACGTAAATTTAGCAATATCAACTTCTTTGTCTGGGTGTTTGTTTTTATACATTCTGTAGAAGTATAAAACTTTGGACGTTCCGTGATGTGTTCTAATAAAATCAATTATCAGTTCTGGTAATTTGTGTTTCTTCGCAATATTTACACCTTTTGAAATATGTTCAAGAATTATTTTCGTACTTTTATCAAATTCTAAATAGTCATGTGGGTTAGTTCCATGTCCTTGATTTTCAATGAAATAAATTGGCATATCAATTTTGCCAATGTCGTGGTAAAGTGCGCCAGTTCGCATTATTAGTGGGCTTCCGCCAATAGTGCGAATTGCCTCTTCTGCTATGTTTGCTACTTGCATTGAATGTTGAAATGTACCAGGTGCCTGCTCCGCTAAATCGCGTAGTAAAGGGTTGTTTAAATCTGATAGCTCAATTAGTGTTAGGTCGGATAAAAATCCAAATGTTTTTTCCAGTGCGTATATAAGCGGATATGAGAGTAGGAATAATACGCCATTTCCTAACAACCAAATGAAGTCGATCCAGTTTATTTTTGTCAAATCTGCTTCTTGAACAATAGCTATTGCAAAGTATGTAACAGAATAAGAGAGAATTATAAGTCCAGAAGTAATGAACAATTGACTACGTCTGTACAAATTTGACATGCTGAGTATTGCAATAATTCCAGTGATAAGTTGTTGAAATACAAATTCATATCCATTTGGCACAAGAAATCCTATAAGAAGAATTACTATTACGTGCATAATAAATGCCAATCTGCTATCAAAGAATGTCATTATTACAATAGGTAAAATTGCAAATGGCATTAAGTACGTATTAACAATGTTGCTGTTGATAATCAAGGCACTGCAAAAAATGAAAACTATTAGTATTAGAAGTATGAAGATTATTTTTGTAGTACTACGAATAATGTCCTTTCGGAAGTTGTAGATAAACGTAAATAAAATAAGCAGTGCCATGAAAACCAGTATTGTTTGACCGCCAACAATTAGGTAATAACTAGATGAAATACCTAACCTTGATTCATATTCCTTACGTAGAGACTCTAGTATTCGGAATTTTTCGGTGTTAACAATTTGACCTTTTGAAATTATTTCTTCCCTAAATTGTACCATTCCCTTTGTTGGTGAAATACTTTCTAGTCTGGAGTTCAACATTTTATCCGTAGTCTTGTTGTCGAAAACTAAGTTGGGGTGTATGAACTGATTAATTCCGAGTTTGCGAATAAATTTATATTCTATGCTATTTTTGTACGATTCTTTTTTACGTTGATTAAGTTTTGTAGCGTATTTTTTATGGTATTTAGATATTTCTTTTAGGGTATATTCGTAGGCTCTTTTGGGTGTAAAAACCTCTTCAAAATCAAATTCTTCGGAAATATTATTCTTTATTAAGTTGAAATTTTGTTCTCTATTTACATAATCGCCGGTTAAATCCACTATTCCAATCATATAAACAACTTCTAGTATTTGAGAAATTTGCTCATTATGTATGTCTAAGTGTTTGTCTGTAAACCATTTACGAGCTTTTTTTCTTTTATTTTTGGTGTCAATTTGTTCTACACTGTCCAAAATATGTAATTCTTCTTGCCAATTGATTTTCAATTGATTGCGGAATCTTTGAATCTGAGTTTGCATCATGGTCGAATCATATCGAAAATATGGCAAAACATTTTTTTCGATGCTATCTTTTTCCTGTTTTAGCTCAGTATCAAGTTTATACACCGCAAAGCTGAAAGGAGACATTAGGTTCTCATGCAGCCAAGGTGCGCCTTTTTGAAATTCGTATTGGAATTTTCCTTCTTTCGGAAAAAGAGAGACAATGAGTACAATTGTAAGCAAGAATAGTAAAACTACGAATATTAGTTTGTGGTTGTCTAAGATAAAATTGAAGGCTTTTTTCATTACGTGAAATTTGATTCTGACTCTGTAAATAGTTTAAAATCAGAATTAAGGTCTAAGACCTATTTTTTATGAAACGTTTTAGCTGTGAATTAGTAACTTACATTAATAAAAAGCGGAAGAACTTTTGTAAGAGTACTTATAATGGGTAATTATTTTGCGCTGGCTATTTCTAATAAATTTGAAGTTTCAAAAATTACTTATTCCTATTTATCCATTTAAGAGCTTCTCTTTTACTAAGTGGCGATAATTGTGTAGTGTCGACAAAATTACGCACTGTTTCTGGAGCGGTTTTAGAGTATTGACGTAGCGCCCAGCCAATTGCTTTGCGTATAAAAAACTCTTTAGATTCGGATACTTTCAAAATGTAATTAAAAAGTAATTCACTGTCAGTAAGGGTTTTATAATGCAGTTGAAATAAAATTGCCGTCCGATTTAACCAAAAGTTTTCAGACTCAATCCATGTTGTTGTAGTTGTATTTATTGCGTTTGGATATGTCTTGAAGTGCGTCCCAATAATGCGAGAAGCGATAATATCAACAGTGTCCCACCATGAATTATTCGTAATCATATATTCAAAAACTTCAATCCAATTCTCATCGGATTTTTCTGAAAATTTGTTGACAGTATCCATCGTAAAGTAATGAATATCACGATATTCATGTGTCCATAGCTCATAAACAAAATTTGGTATCTCTTCTATTGGCGGAAATCCGTACTCGTTTGTAAACTGACGACATAGTTTTCTTCTCTCATCGGTTTTTATTCCGTAAAATGCGAATTTATTCCGCATGTATTTTTCCACATTGGCTGCGTTTTGTGCGTTTTTGTGTTCTTCGAGAAGACTTATGAGAGGTTTAATGTAGGTTTTAAATTTCATGCAATATATTGTTAAGATATTGAAAATATGATAATTAGATAGTTCCATTTAGTAACAATTATAACCTAAGTTATTATTTATCGTTACTTAGCTAAATTGGCATTTCTTTAATATAGATATCCTGCTGAGGAAAAGGAATTTGTATTTTGTGGTTGATAAATTCGGTATTTATTTTATAGCGTATGTCGCTACTTATTACTAAATTTTCAAAAGGAACTATTGTCCAGTAAAATAAGTTAAATGTTAAAGCAGAATCGCCAAAATCTGAAAATAATACAAATGGTATATTATCGGTGGAATTTACGTTTTTATTCGATAATGCACAATTAACAAGTATTTTTTCTACATGATTAGCGTCAGTTCCATAAGCCACACCAACCTTGACGCTAAACCATGTTCCTTTGTCTTCGTGCGACCAGTTCGTAACTTGACCATTGACGAATTGAGAATTACGAATAAGCATTCTTATATTTCTTTTGGTGATAATTTCGGAAGTTCGTAAACCTATGGAGTTAACTTTACCTACGGAATCTCCGACTTCTACAACGTCACCAACTTTAAGTGTGCGTTCAAATAATAAAATTATTCCCGAAATTATGTCGTTGAAAATTTGCTGAAGTGCTAAACCAAACCCGACTAATAGTGCGGCAGAACCTGCTAGTAATATCGTGATACTTAAACCAATAAGTTCAAGACAACTAATTATTACTACTACCCAAGATATATATTTTACGATTTGTAAAATCGTCGAACCAATGCTAATTTCTACTTGTCCTGATTTCCATAATCGTTCAAAATGTTTTCTTAAAAGTACTATAAATAGCTTGTTTGCAAAAATTAGCAATATCGCGAAAAAAATAATAAATAGATTGATTGATATACTTTCAGATATATTTATTTTGTATAAAGCAATGGTTTTTAGCAATTTAGGATTTATTCCTATGCTAAGTAAAACTGTTAGAATAGATAAAGTCCAAATAAAATAGCTTAAACTTTTTTTTGTTTTCTTTCCTATTGAGTTATCTATTTTTTCGCTGCTTATCAGTCGGTTAAATACGTTCTTTTGAAAAGAGTTTAGAAGATAAGAAATGAAAATAATTAGAATTGTCCTGAGTATATCTTGGACATCAATAGGTAAATTGCCTAATGAAAACAGCTGATAGTTAAGCATGTTGCTAAATTCCATTTTTGTTCTGAGTTTATTGACCAATAATTTTTACAAGGAGACGTTTCTTTCTTTTACCATCAAATTCGCCGTAAAAAATTTGTTCCCAAGGACCAAAATCCAATTTACCTTCGGTAATTGCTACTACAACTTCCCGACCCATTATTGTGCGTTTTAGGTGAGCATCGCCATTATCTTCGTACGTATTGTGTTGGTATCTTGAGTAGGGCTTTTCTGGAGCAAGTGTTTCAAGCCACTTTTCAAAATCATTATGAAGTCCCGATTCGTCATCGTTAATAAATACGCTAGCAGTAATGTGCATCGCATTTACTAACACGAGTCCCTCCTTAATTTTGCTGTCATTCAGACATTTAGCTACATCTGAAGTTATGTTAATCAGTTCTCTTCGTTTGTTTGTTTCAAACCAAAGTTCTTTTCTGTATGTTTTCATGAGCGTAGTGGTGCTAATTTAATAATTATAATTTATACAATATATTGTATGTTTAAATTACACTTTACTTATTTTCTTTATGGGAGATTTTAATTTATTACAGTAGCATAAATAACCTTCTACATTTTTGTAGTTCATCTTTTCTAGCAAGCTAATATACTCATTTACTTGGTCGATATGTTCATCAGATTCTGTTGCAAATTTGAAATCTACCACGAGAGTTTTGTCTTCTTTGAGTAATATTCTGTCCGGAATACGGATTTTGCCCTCGTTTGTTAGTATTGCAGCTTCTGTTTTAATGCGCCATACTCCTGAAAACCAATTTGATATTTCGGGATGAGTAATAACCTCCAATATACGTTTCTCTAATTTTTCTCCCTCTATTGTTGTTATTAGCCCATCGAATTGCATACCACGTATTGCGTATTCAACGTCTTCTATGGTGTGTATTTTTGACAGGATTTTGTGCATAAATGTCCCGTAGTTGATGTTGTCGGCTAATTTTTCATCTGTTTCTATAAAGAAGTCCGATGCTTCGTGAAGCACCGAAATTTTGTGCATGAATTTATTATTAGGCAAAACTTGCAAGAGAATTGATTTATCGGCACTTATTGGTGATTTTGATAATGTAACTATTTCGGATTCAGTTATTTCGAGTGTTTTCGAGCTTTCGCAATAGTGTTCTATTATTGGTAGTATTTCGCCTTTGGTGCTGCTTATTTTTTCATCGCTTGCTTGTACGGATTGAAATAATACGTCCGCGATAGAAGCCATTGTCTCTGGTTTGTAATGTGGTGCAAATATGTGTAGCTCGTTTTCTGGTCTTGTATATGCTACGTATAACATGTTTAATGCGTCAATATACGCGTGGATATTTTCCTTAAAGTAGTCTTTTGAAAAAGCGGTAGTAGAAAGTTTAGCTGAATATTGTATCGGAATGAGTGGCAGTTGATTAAATGGATTTTTGTCGGATTTGCACCAAAGTATAGGTGAAATGACTGGGTTGTGGTCAAGTGCCCAGTCGCAGAAAGGAATGATTACAACTTTAAAAGCCAATCCTTTCGATTTATGAATCGTCATTAGCTGTATAGCATCTTGAGACTCAGAAAGTTGAATAGAAATTTTCTCTCCATCAGTGTTCCACCATTCAATAAAATCTTGCAATAAATTTGATTTTGTTTGAAGAAAAGACAATATCGAATCTAAGAATGTTCGTATATATAAAGACTGGTTGTTTAGCGTATTTAATTTAAAAATACCGATAAGCTCTTCTGATAATTCGTACAGAGATAGTTTTTTTAGAAAATTGTATTTTTCAATGAACTCGGCAGGTAAAATCGTGTTAGTTTCGTTTGCACTAAACTGATTGTTAATAATTTCGGCATCTGTAATAAATAAATTGGAATATTCGGAGGTTAGGGTAAAATAACTTATACTGTCATTTCTATTGTGTAGAAATTTCATAGCAGAAATAAGTATTCTAACCGAGCTAGAGTTTGAAATAGTCAGTGAGTCTGGCGATAAAATATCGTAATTTACATGCGAATTAATTTGCTTATGTTTCATTAAAAGATTAACGATGTGTTTACTCTCAGAATTTTTACGTACAAGAATTGCTATATCTTTGGCGTCGTAATTCTTCGTGTATATTAATTCATCAATTAATTGAGGTAACTTATTGTCAACATGTTCTCGCCATTTTTTTGCCATTTGAGAGCGTTTTGAGACTGACACAAAAGACAAATTTACTGTACCACCGCTTGTATTTTTTGTGGCAACTTTCTGATAACTATCACTATAAGCATCAGTGATAATTGTTTTGTAGTTTTCTTTCTCAATGTAATCTAAAACGTTTGCATCGTTTATGTTTTGAATAGAATTATTGAACAATTTTTGTATTAATTTTGGTGCATAATTGAAAATTGAGTTGTTAAACGTAATTATGTTTTTTTTGCTGCGCCAGTTTGTGTCTAAAGTTTGAGTATTGCTAACTTCTTTTCCAATATCGTTAACTACTTGTTTTAAAAGTAGTTTCCAGTCGCCGCCGCGCCATCTGTAAATAGATTGCTTAATATCGCCAACAATTAAATCTGCAAAAGCCGAATCTATTGAATTAGAAACCAATGGTTTAAAAATATCCCATTGAAAACTTGAGGTATCTTGAAATTCATCTATTAAAATATTTTGGTATTTTGTTCCGACTTTTTCATAGATGAATGGTGTGTCATTTTCTTCGACTAACTCCTTTAAAATCAATGTGGTATCGCTTATAAGCAATGAGTTTGTTTCTTCCCTATACTCTGGTAAAAGAGCGGCTAAATCGTTAAGAATTGCGAAAGAATGAAAGTTTTTAAGAATATTTGAAACCTCTATAAATTCTGAGTGCTGTGTTTCAAACAATTCAATGGCATCATTGAGGCAAGCATTTATTTGGGGATAAATTTGACGAATTTTGCCCGTTATATCGTTGGTTTCCTTTTTTTTATACCATTTTTCAACATCGTCAACCATTTTCAAAAGAGAGCTAGTAGGCTCATACTTTGATTCCCTAATTTTAGTGAGAAGGTAGTTTGCAATAGTTTTAAATTTGCTGCCCAACTCATCGTAGTTAAGCGCATTGTCGTTTAAGGTCTTATGCGTTTTTTTGCTAATAGCGCGCATTTTGGTTTCAAAGTCCTTTTTGGTTTTAGTAATAAATTCGTAAATAGAATTAATATTGTCAGTTGGACTTTCAATATACTTTAACTCCTTGTTATACAGGCTAAAAGAATCCTTGAAGATTTCGTATGCTAATGCTTTTATTTCGCGTCGGAAATCCCAACTTTTCCCTTCGTTAATTTTAAATCGTGCAAATCGAATCAACCAAAGAAATAATTTGTGGGTAGTGTCAATTTTTTGATAAAGCTTATCTGTCAGAATATCAATAACATTGGCTGTGTTTAGTTCTATTTGATAACCAGTTTGAATGCCGATTTCAAACGAAAACGAACGCACAACACGTTGGACAAAACTATCTATGGTGCTAACGGCAAAAAATGTGTAGTTGTGAAGTAAGTTGTTAAGTATATTTTGAGAAATACGCACCAATTCTGAATTGCTTTGTATTTTCCACTCGGCTTTTAAATCTTCAAAATAGTCTGCTTTTTCTTGGAGGACAGTTATTTCATATAGTTTAGTAATAATACGTGTTTTCATTTCCTCCGCCGCTTTGTTTGTAAACGTTACGGCTAAAATATTTCTAAACTTCCTCGGATTCTCGAATGCTAATTTCAAATATTCTTTTGTAAGTGCGTATGTTTTTCCAGAACCTGCCGATGCTTTATATATTAGTAAATTCTTCATAATTAATTATTTAATGCGCCAATTCACTTTTTTTGAAGTAAAATGAATCTATTTCAGATTTCGAGAAAGTTAAAAATTTGCAGTCTAAATCTGACAAGTTTTTCCACTCCTCATCTATTCGTATGTCATTAATACGATTAGTTATTTCGCGTGTTTTGTTGTCTGTTATCGACAAGTCGAAAGGAAGTTCTATCGCTTTTTGCGTAGTATTAAGACCAACCGAAACTATTTTTTGACTAAAAAGTCCGATTTCTTTTATCACTTCGTAACTCTCTATGTTTTTAAGTGCAACTACTTGAATATCACCATCTTTAATGAAAAATAACCTATAATTTGTAATTATTCCCATCGAATGAAGACTGTCAATAAATACGTATTCTCTATGGAACGGAACGAAATTATTGAAGATTTGTGTAATTATTTTTTGCTTTTCGAGTATTTTATTTGTGTGGTTATGAAAAAAACCTTGGAAATATTTTATGTGTTTTTCCGAATTCCAAATGTAGATTGTATTGATAATTAGGTCATTAACAGAACAAAAAGGAATGTGTAGATTATTGGTATATTTTACTCGATTTGTGTTTGTATTTGCCGTTTTTTTAGGATTATCTAAGTGGTATTTAATGTTTTTCCATGTGTTTTTCCAGACTTTATAGTTATTAAACATATAATAAATATTGTCTATTAGCTGTAATTGAGGCGTGTTAAAAATGGATTCAGTAAGTATTATTTCTGCTTTTTTCGTTTTTGTGTTGCGAATAAATACGCGCGAATCTAAGACAAAAATAAATCTATCTTGATAAACAATTACTTCGTCATTGAATATTCCGTGAGTTTCGATTATCTGGTTTGCTAAATCTGTGTGGTTTGCAATAAGGTAATCAACGAAATATTTGTAGCTTTCTGGTTTGAGAAAAATATTTGCTTTATTCTTTAAAGTTTTATAACTATTTTTATATAAGGTTATTAAGTTCGAGTTGTTATCTAATTTGATTTTTTTAATTACATCAAGCTGCTTAATCTGAAAACTAATTTTACTTAATTCGCCACGTAAAATTTCGCAAGTGCTGTATCTTTCATCTGGTGTTTCGCTTGTTGTTTTTCTAATTATTGCGAGAATATCGTTGGGTGTAAAATTTAGTAAGGCGGATAGTTCTGTCTTTTTTGTGAGCATTTCTAATAAAACCTTGCCAAACGAATAAATATCAGCCCGCGAATCAACATCAATAGCATTTATTTTTTGTTCTGGCGATGCGTATTTCGGCGTACCTGCAACGAGCAAATTTTCTTCGTATGCGTCTGCCGAAGCAAGCCCAAAATCTATTAATTTTACATTGTCGCCTTTGTAGGTAAGTAGAATATTCGATGGTTTTAAATCCCTGTGTATTATTTGCCTTTTATGCACGTATGCAAGAGCATCTAAAATTTCTATGGCTATTTTTTTAATCAATATATTACTTAACTCGTTGTTATATATCGCTTTTTCTAACGAACGACCGTCAACAAATTCCATGAAATAGTAGTCGCCCTTTTCATCTGTACCCTTGCTGAAAATACGTACAATATGTGGGTGGTCGAGATGATATGCGTTTTCAAATTCGCGAAAAAATAATTTTTTGTACTTTTCATTATTTCGATATTTTTCTTTTATTCGTTTGATTATTACCCATTTACCAAGATGCTTTCCTTTGTATATATCACTCATTGCGCCTGTCGTACTGAGTAAAAATACGTCTGTAAATATTGTTTGGTGGCGATTATCCTGTTGTTCTGATTCATTAGTAAAAATAAATCCTGAGGCATTATTACTTGTATTAGGTTGCGAATTGTTATTTGTCTGGAAACCTGATGATAAATTTGAACTACCGTTGTGAGTATTTTTACTCATATTAGATAGTTCAGTATTAATAAGGAAAAGTAAATTATCTTCAGAAACGTTTAGCTTTTCAGCCTCCTGTTTAAGATGAGTCATTTCTTCTGGCGTAATTATACCATCAGCACAAGCTGCCTTGATAAGTATATGTAGTAATTCTATCCCCATAAACCAATTAATAAGTACTCTTACAAAAGTTCTTCCGCTTTTTATTAACGTAAGTTGCTAATTCACAGCCAAAACGTTTCCTAAAAAATAGGTATTAGACATTAGCTATTCTGTAATGAATTTACTAAACTCTTTTGAGTTTTGCATAGAAGTGATTTCCTTTTGTGCCTTTTCAAATCCTAACACCTTAGCTTTCAAGAAGGTGTTATACGCCAGACGCGTAAGCATTTTCTTCTTTTTACGATTTAGTATTTTATTTGTATTATGCGCAATAACACGCAACTCGATTGCCGTTTCAAAATACATTTGTGCTGCTTCAACCTTAAAAAAGTCGAGTGAATCGTAACTTTTAGAAATAGCATTGCATAGGCTATCGTGCTTTAACTCAAGCTTTTCAAAATCACTGGACATTTCTTTAAGAATACGCTCGCGTTTTTCCGATGTAAATTTTTGCTTCTCAAGAATTTCTGAAAGTAAAATATTTTCGTCTTCTAATTCACTTACTTTTGAGATTAATTGCTCATAATACTGTTTCTGAAAATTTATTTGAGCTTTTTTGCTATCTAAAACACTGAGAGGCAATTGAGTGGAACTCTTTTTTAATCTAACGTTCAAACTATCAATAGCATTTGCTCTCTCTGCCAGCAATTTAGAGATTTTTGTTAATTTCTCAATAGCATCTCTTTTGTTGATTTCGCGGAAGTTGTGCAGTTCATCATCCATCAATGAAATTGCATCAAGTGTATTATTTATATCGTTAAGCTCGTTGGAAAATGCCGCAATTAGAGAGCTGTCTGTCGTGATTTTTTGCTTGAGTTGCGCCAATTCTTCATTTTTTCTTTCAAGTTCGCTTTTGTAACAGCTTGTGAGTAAAATAGTTGTAAATATAAACAGTAAATAACTACGCATATATACTTTGATTTCTGTGAAATAATGATACAATAAAAATCCCGTAAATTTTACCAATTTACTGTATATAAATTAGCTATTTTTCGGCATTACAAATTAATTTAAATTACCAAATTTAATGAAATTGAACAAATATTTTAATGTAAATCATTTTTATTTAAAAATTTCTTTGTTTTTAAGTGTTGTGATTTACCTAAGTGATAATAGATTAGTTATATACAGCGTTGATAGCCATAACTATTTGCGGATTAAGGTCTAAGACCTTACGTACTTTTTGGCAGAATTAAAACTACCTTTGTGTGGCGAATTTCAATTACAAAATTTTTTATGACCAAAATCCTGTAAGTAGGCGATGAAAGATAGTTGATAGTTTTAATATTGTTATCGGCATGAATATCAACGTAATATCTTTCCTCCCAAATTACACTATGCGCTTATTTTGTTGGCATAAATTTATTAAATAAAAACTGTGCCAAATTTTGTTTTTACTAATAATTCCATTTGTGGCAGGAATATGGTTTATAGGTGCGTATTTATTTGAAAAAACATGCAAACGAAAATAAAACTAAAGTATAGAAAATAGTTGTAATATTGCGATTGTCAAAATTTAAAACAAGCTGTGGAAAAACTTGTTTTAAAATTTTCGTAAAATATGCTGAGATATGAGTTTTTTGTTTTAGAATAAATAGCAAATTAACCTATACCATTTTTTGCTGTTTATTACTGATTTTCAGTCAAATAGTAAATCATTACCTCAATATTAAAAAGTGCCGGACTCTTAATTAATTATGTTAAATTAATATCTTTTATCGTGGGTGAAAATTGTTATTTAGGTATTGATGTTGGCTCAACAACAGCAAAAGTTGTTTTACTTGATGCCAACAATCAAGTTTTATATACAGATTATAAGAGACATAGCACTCGAATTAATCATACAGTAGTTGGAATATTAAGTGATATTAAAAAAAAATATGGCGATATTTCAATTAGTACTGTTGTTACAGGTTCTGCCGGGTTAGGAATTTCAGAACGTTCGGAAATCGCTTTCATTCAAGAAGTTGTCGCATCAACGCTGTTTGTCAAAAAGAAATATCCAGATGTAAGAACTTTGATAGATATTGGTGGAGAGGATTCAAAAATGATTTTTTTCCATCAATCTAAATCACCAGATATACGTATGAATGGAAGTTGCGCTGGTGGTACGGGCGCATTTATTGACCAAATGGCTACTCTATTGGACGTGTCGCCAGCGGAAGTTAATACGCTGGCAGTTTCGTATAAGAATATATACCCAATTGCTTCGCGTTGTGGTGTTTTCGGAAAAACTGATGTGCAAAATTTGCTCAGTAGAAAAATTAACCTTGAGGATATTGCAGCCTCTATTTTTCATGCCGTTGCCATTCAGGTAATGAATACATTAGCTCGCGGATTTGATGTACAAGAAAAGGTTATGTTCTCTGGTGGTCCGTTTTCTTTTTTGCCTATGCTTCGAGAGATTTTCATGAAAAACTTGGGTTTAACCCCCGAAAATATTCTCAAGCCGAAACACCCAGAATTATTGCCGGCTTATGGAGCTGCAATTCATGCTATTGATGCTGGTTTGGCACCCACAAATCTTGCAAAAGTTGTTGCTTCGATTGCGGAAAAAAAGACGAATACTAAAAAAGCAGAACATCGACTGACACCTTTATTTGCTAATAATGAGGAGTTTGTAAATTGGCAAGCGGAAAATATTACGATGAAAGTGCCGATACGAAAAATCGAAGGTTCGTTGCCAATTAATTCTTTTTTAGGCATAGATTCTGGCTCGACTACAACCAAAATTACCCTAACTGACGAATCTGGAAAATTATTATTTAAGTTTTATAAAAACAATAACGGACAGGCTGTTGAGACTGTAAAGTACGGATTGAAAGAACTTTACGAAGAAATCTCGGCAATAGGAGCTGATATACGTATTTTGAGAACTGCTGTAACAGGTTACGGTGAGGATTTAATTCGGGCAGCTTTTAATATAGACTTGGGCTTGGTGGAAACCATTGCGCATTATTCTGCCGCCAAGCATTTTAATCCAGAGGTTTCGTTTATTTTGGACATCGGTGGACAGGACATGAAGGCTATTTATGTTGATAATGGCATTGTAAATCGTATCGAATTAAATGAATCTTGCTCTTCTGGTTGTGGTTCTTTCATTCAGACCTTCGGTAATACGTTAAATTACTCTGTCGGTGATTTCGCTAAACTGGCGTGTTCTGCGGTATCGCCTGTCGATTTGGGAACTCGTTGCACCGTTTTTATGAACTCAAAGGTTAAGCAAGCCTTGCGCGAAAATGCCTCAGTAGCAGATATTTCTGCGGGTTTATCAATTTCTGTCATCAAGAATGCGCTGTATAAAGTGTTGAAAATAAGCGATGTAGATGAGTTAGGACAAAATATTGTAGTTCAAGGCGGTGCATTCCGAAATCCATCTTTGCACAGAGCATTGGAGCAACTCACTGGCGAAACAGTTTTTTGTACTGATATTCCGGAACTTATGGGTGCGTATGGAGCTGCTTTGGGGGCTTATGCGGATTATCGGAATAACAACCCAGTCAAGACTACGTTTAATTTGCAGCAAAGTCTTTCCAATATAGACAATTATACCACTAAGGCTTCTGTTTGCAAAGGTTGCGAGAATAATTGTATGATTACAAAATTTACTTTTGAAGGAGCGAAGAAGTATTACTCTGGAAATAAGTGCGAAAAGTATTTTACGAGCTTAGGAAACACTACCGATTTTGGAATTAATTTTGTCGAATTTAAAAATAATTTAGTATTTGATAGAAAACTTGTAGATAGTAAAAAGACTAAGACGGATAATCCTATTCGCATAGGAATTCCACGTATAATGAATTTATACGAAAATTATCCCTTCTGGAATAAGTTATTTCTCGAATGTGGTTTTGAGATAGTTCTTAGTTCGCCTTCTACTATGTCGTTGTACGAAAAGGGATTAGGTACAGTAATGTCTGATAGTATCTGTTTTCCTGCAAAACTCGCCCATGGACACATTTTCGATTTAGCAGAAAAAGGAGTAGATAGAATATTTTATCCTATCGTTGTGTTTGAAACCCAAGAGTTTAAAAACGCTGCAAATTCCTTCAATTGTCCGATAGTAACAGGCTATCCTGATGTTATACGAAGTGCCGTAAATCCATTAAAAAGGTTTGAAGTTCAATTTGATTCTCCAACAATTAATTTTGCCGATGAGAAACTCCTGAAACGGGCTTGTTATAAATATTTGCAATCTTTAGGTATTGGAAAACAGGCATTTACGAAGGCGTTTTCTGCTGCAATAGAAGCTCGAATAGAGTTTAAAACAGAATTATTAAGGAAAGGACAAGATATTATTAATAATGCACTTAAAAACAATAGGTTACTATTTATTTTGTCGGGAAGACCATATCATGTCGATGCTTTAATAAATCACAAAACTCCCGATATTTTGGCTAGTCTTGGCGTTGATGTGATAACAGAAGATATTGTAAGTCAGTTAGATAATGAGGAGTTGGGCGAATTGCAAATTATTTCTCAGTGGGCATATCCAAACCGAATTTATAATGCTGCGCATTGGGTTTCGCGACAACCCAAAAATGTTCAATTTGTTCAGTACAACTCTTTTGGTTGCGGACCAGATGCAATTACGGTTGATGAATGTGTGGAAATATTAAGACAAAAATCTAAGAATCATACTGTTATACGTGTTGACGATATAACAAGTACTGGTTCTGTTCGGCTTAGATTAAGGTCAATGGTAGAGTCTTTGAAACTTGGGCGCAATAATTCTGATGTTAAAGAAAAAGTAAGACTAAACACTCCAATTTTTGGAGAAAAGGATAAAAAACGAATTATTATTGGTCCGCAATTTGGCGATTTTTACTCACCGTTTTTGCCTGCCATTTATAAATTGGCGGGTTATACTATGATAAATTTGCCTGCTCCAAACAAGGAGTCTGTTCAGTATGGGTTAAAATACTCGAATAATGAAATTTGTTATCCTGCAACAATTATTGTTGGCGATGTTATTAAAGCTCTGAAAACAAAGATGTACAAGCCTGAAGATGTTGCTGTTACAATTTCTCAAACGGGCGGACAATGCCGAGCTTCGACTTATTTGTCGTTGATTAAAAAAGGTATGGTAGCTGCGGGATATTCCGATGTTCCGATAGTTGCATTAAGCACTGAAAATGATAAACTTAACCCTCAACCGGGGTTTCAGGTCGAGTGGAAAAAAATTATGAAGGTTGTTTTTGCTGCCGTACTTTTCGCCGATTCTTTGTCAAAGCTGTATCATACTACAATTGTACGCGAAACTAATAAGGGCGATTCTTTACGTCTGCGCGATAAGTATTTCAAGACGGCTCTGCCGATAATTGAGGCAAACGATACAAACGGAGTATTTGATTTGCTTGAAGAACTTGTAAGCGATTTTAATGCGGTGCCTGTGAATAGCGGGTTTTACCCAAAAATTGGAATTGTTGGCGAGATATACGTAAAATATAATTCGTTTGGACATTATAATATTATTGAGTGGTTGATTGGTAAAGGAGTTGAGGTGGTTATACCGCCAATATTAGATTTTTTTACTCAGGGATTTATCAACACAAAAGTAAACACAAATGCGAATGTTACACGTCGCGAGTTTTCGGATTATTACGTTGTTTTTTTAGAAATGTTAGCCAATAGATACGTAAACCGAGCAAATAAAATTCTTTCGCGTTTTAAAAGCAAACTGCATTTTCATAAATTGAAAGATGCCGCAAAACTTGCCAAACCTATAATAAATCTTGTAAATCAGTATGGCGAAGGTTGGTTGATTCCGGCAGAAATAGCATCATTTGCAAAAGAGGGTGTAAACAGTGTGATTAGTCTTCAACCATTTGGCTGCATTGCCAATCATGTAATATCTAAAGGGATAGAGAAGAGAGTGAAAGATTTATATCCAGACATGAACATTTTATTTTTGGATTTCGATGATGGAACAACAGAGGTAAACATACTAAACAGATTGCATTTTATGCTTACAGATGTTTTTGAGAATAAGAAGAAATAAGATTCTTGCGTATAAAAAAAGCTGTGTAAATTACACAGCTTTTTTTGTTGCAAAACTTTTAGAACAAAGATTAAATTAAATTATACCATTATTTGCTGTTTGTTGCTGAATTTCAGTTAAATGGTAAATCGTTGTCTCAATATTAAAAAGTGCATGGCACTTAGGCGTATAATTTTTTCATTTATTTTTCAAGAGAAGGTTGCCATTCTTTTATAACAAAAACAAAAATGTCTTCGTTGTCTTTTTTCATATAGTAATGTTCGCGCGCGAATTTTTCTAAATTCAATTTGTTTGTGCGTAATTCTAACAGACGGTTTTCGCTCTCTGTTATTTTGTTTTTGTAGTACTTTTTATCTTTCTCCAATTCTTTGACATTGCTAATATAATCTACTCTGTCAATCAGACTGTTAGAATCGAATAAAGCTATCCATCCAAAAAAGACGATGAAAGTAAATGCGTATTTGTTTTTAATTATCAATCGAATAGTTGCTATGATATTCATGTCGTTTTCTTTTGAAAATAATTTTTAAGGTCTAAGACCTATTTTTTTATGACGCGTCTAAGCTGTGAATTAGCAACTTATGTTAATAAAAAGCGTAAGAACTTTTGTATGAGTACTTACTAGGACTCCCATGATTATCATCGTGGGCTAACAACAGGTTGTGCTTCGCACTTGGTGTTTCATTGCAAAAGTCCGGTAGGACGGTTTGTTGTTAGCCCCGAATGATAATTTGGGGTGGAAATTTTTGGGTTATTTCAATATTAAAATAGAGGTTATAACTCTTCCTTCAATATTAAATCTAATCAAATATAATCCTTTGGCTTCGTTTGTTAAATCAATAGTGTTAATGTTCGTATTTTCAAATAGCTGATTGTAAACCGTTCTACCAGTAATATCTAAAATAGCTACTTTAACATCTTCGACTTCTTTTGAGAAACTTACGGTAAACAATCCTGTTGAAGGATTTGGATATATGTTTATGCCATTGTTCTTTAGCTCTTCAATAGAGGTTGTAAAATCGACAACAGCGACTTCACTTGTTTCTACTCCGCAGTCGCCGGTAACAACAACATCATAGTTTCCGGCATCGGATATAGTTGCAGATAATATTTGATATGTCGCCAGATTTGCATTTGTTATATCGCTACCTTCTAATCGCCATTGGTAAGTTAAGTTACTGCCTTCTGCAACTACGGTAAGGTTTATTTCGCTACCAATATTTACACTTGCATCTTCAGGGTTTTGGGTTATAGAAGTAGCATTTGTATTAGCAGAAACTGTTAGTGAACGTGTAGTTCCGTTTCCACAGTCATTTGATGGAGTTACTACAATATCACCACTTGTTTCGCCAACGGTAACGGTTATTTCGTTTGTGGTGCTTGTTCCTGTCCAGTTGGCAGGTAGAACCCACGTATAAGTTACATCTGTTACGTTTGGTACACTATATGTTTGAGTACTACCGACACATGGATTTGCTTCTCCGACAATAGAACTTGTCTGAGCCGGAACATTGTTTACGGTAATAGCGAGGCTTCTGTCTGTTCCAAATCCGCAAGTATTTTCGGGGCTAACATTAATACTTCCTGAGATTGTACCAATGGTAACATCAATAGAATTTGTTGTGCTAGAGCCAGACCAACCGCTTGGAAGGTTCCAGACATAAGTTGTTCCGGGAATATTGGTTACGCTGTACGTTTCCTGAGTGCCTTCGCATAGATTTGTTTCTCCAGAAATAGTGCTTGGTTGAGCCGGAAGATAATCCACAGCAACAGACAATGAGCGTGCCGTACCTGTTCCGCAACCACTTGTTGGAGTAACGGTTATATCGCCATCTGTTGCTCCAACTGTAACCGAAATTTCGTTTGAAGTGCTTGACCCAGACCAACCTGTGGGTAAACTCCAAGCATAAGTTACACCTGCAACATTTGTTACACTATAAGTTTGAGAAGAAGCTTCGCAAGGTGCTGATTCTCCAGAAATTGCGCTTGGTTGAGTAGGACTTGTAAGGTTTGTCAAAGTAACAGCATCTGATAAAGTAGATGTTGCTAACCCGTTTAAAACCTGACCGCGATAAGTCCCGTCTGCAAGTCCCGTAAATTCATGCGAAGTAGCATTGCCTGTCCAGTTATCAATAGCACCGCCGGAATTATTTCTTAAATAAAAAGTTTGATTTCCACTTAAATTGGAATTTACAGTTACACTTCCTGTAATACAATCGGGTGTTGCTGAAACTGTCGCAGTTGGTGTCGATATCGAACCAGAAATGTTTATGTCATCAATTGCTACACCACGTCCGTATTGCCCTGTGGCTTCAAATGCAACATAATAATCATCACTTAGAGATGGAAGGTCAATTGTTTCCTGTGTCCAGTTTGTAATATCGTATGTGTATGTTGCTATTAAATTCCAGCTACCTGCCGAGCTTGTTTTGTAATATATTCTTAACTCATCTTGGTCGTTAGGCCATTCTACTTGAGTGTGCCAAAAAGTTAAAGTAGCATCAGAAAATGAACTCATATCCATTTGTGGTGTAATTAGTTTACTAACATCAGCCGTGCTTGAGCCATGATAGAATAGTGCATTTTTACTACCAGTATGAGCAGAAGCCGGATTTCCGCTTTGCCCGCCATTTTGATACGTCCATTCTGTTCCGTCGTAAGACCAGCAGTTTGGTAATGTCCCGCTTTCAAAACCTTCCGTAAACGGAAAATTTGTTATTAATCCGCAAGAAGTAGTGGCATAAGAAATTACACCCTGCGAATAATCGGGGCTGGCGTTAATCAACGACCATGCTTTGTAGTAATACGTCGTATTGGCATCTAACGAAACATGATTATATGAAGTATTTGTTCCATTGTATATTACTTCGCCGCCACCAGATATGGACATTCCCGAACTATAATTTACACCATCGGTTGGTGTTCCGAATGTAGGATTTGTACTGTATGCAACAACAATAGGGTCGTTATCTGTGTTTAAATCCCAACTTAAATCAATTTGGTTTTCACCTGCCGCTATTGCCGTGAAATTTTGCGGGTCATCGGGAGAAGCACACGATATAAAACAGAATGTTATTACACCACCATTTTCAGCAATATTTATTAGTGGTTTGTTTGTTGGGTTTCCGTTCCAAGCCGTAGAACTAGGTGTTGTCGCATCAGAAAATTCTGTGGCATTAGAAGTTCCCGGAAATGGACAACCGCTTCCGTTGATAGTACCATAAGAAGAAGGCGTTGAATTTGGGTTTGTTGACGCACTTGCACAGACAGGGTGCATATATTGGGGGTGTGTGGCATTAATATCATTTGAATAATCATACGCATCAACATTATCTTGGTCAACATGATAAATAATCATTCCATGTCCTGGCAAAGCAGCATCAAAACCTGTTTGTTGTCTATTTTCAATAAACCAATATTCATTTGATGTCGGTGTTGTATAATAATATGCTTGCGGATAATCTTCAATATTGTTTAGCGTAACGTCTTGCGAAGTTGTAAGTTCAACAGGAGTAAGCCAATTGTAATAATACCATTTAGTAAAACCGTTATGATGAGCAGGTGTAGCTCCTCCGTTATTCCATGAGCCTCCTGCCATCAAGTCCCATCTTCCTGTTCCATCGTATTTGCCACCGGTATCGTAATCTGTATCGTAAAAATCTGGCGCACCCAAAACGTGCCCAAATTCATGACAAATTACTCCAATTCTTGTTAAATTTGTTCCAGAATTTCCTCTTAACTCAGAAGAACAAGAATATCGCGAAATTGTAACACCATCTAAAGTAACCGACGGAATACTCCAAGCATGTGCCCAAATAGCATCATCTGAAGCTCCTGCTTCTTCACCATATCCAGCATAAATAACATAAACAGCATCAACATAACCATTATTATCATTATCATAATTGGCAAAGTTTACATCAGGATTTGCCAAGTTAATAGCCTCTGTAACAAGCTCTCTGGGTCTTTGGTCGTTACCACCAACATTTCCGCCGTAGTATTCCATATCATGCGAAGCCGTATATGGACCCGCAACATCAACAGTAAGATTGAATTGGTCCCACGAGTTTTCTAAGTAATAATCCTTAACACTTCCTGTTGCACTACCGGCATTATACCCAATTTGATTAAACAAACTGTTAAAGTCGGCTTGTGTTTTTGTGAAAGACAAATCTGTAAATCCAATAAGTACACAAATAAGATTTCGGTCGCCAGTTGTAGGAAATGCCTTCTGATTTTTTGCTTCCTGCTCATAAACATTCCACATCTGTTTCAACAACGAAACCTGAGACTTATCATAAGTCAAATGCTTGTTTACTTGTAAGAGGAAACTTGTTTCATTAGAAGTCCTGTTTTGTTTGTTTTCCGCAATTATTCCAGACAGAATTAAATTTCCGCTTTCATTAATAATTGCGTATTCATAAAAACCAGTTTCATTAAAAAGTATCGTATAACCATCTTTTGTCTCTGCCCATCTCACTTTCTCATCTCCTTTGAGATAAATCTCAATTTTCGAACCGTCAGGCTGCACAAAATTAATCAATTCAGGATAAGCTTCGATTGCAAAAGCTTCACTGATAAAAAACATTGCAAATAATAGAATATAAATTTTTTTCATAAGATAAAAAATTAAGTACGTTAATATATTAATTAAATAAAAATAAAACTTTTTTCGTTGCTATTAACCTGAATATAAGCTACATACAATTCCTAAATACCATGCTCTTTTTAATATTAAGACAACGATTTGCTATTTGACTAAAAATCAGCAACAAACACCAATTAATGGTATAGGTTAATTTAATCTTCGTTCTAACAAGGTCTATAGCTTGTTTTTTGGGCGGCTCGTGGGCTTTTCGCTTGTAGTTGCCTTGTGCCTTGCGTTTTTGGCAATGTCGGCGCAGGAGCTTCCTTCGGTCGCTCTGCCCCGCCAGCCAAAAATCGCAATCCACTTCGGCAAGCTACCGCTACAATCCCTGCCGCTTGTAGTTTCATAGACAAGTGGTTACGAACAACACATTTTTTGAAAACCAAACCAATCCGAGTAAAACAATCTGCTACCGCAATCCTTGTCTCCAAAACGCCTTTGTAAGTACTCTTACAAAAGTTCTTACGCTTTTTATTAACCTAA
>JAOZMU010000058.1 GCA_029934165.1 Bacteroidales bacterium | reverse complement strand
CTCTGGTGACTATCACGAATATGGATGTCACCGTTGCCGTACCTTTCGCATGGCGCTCACAGAGGCTCGTCTGCACAATTGGGGGGGGGCTTTTTTTGCATTTGACAGTTTCCAAGGACTTCCTGCACCGGAGTCAAAAACTGATGTGGAAGGATGGGAACAGGCGATGCTTGCCACGTCAGAATCGGACTTCATGAAAATGGTGGAGGAACACGGTATTTACAATGATCGGGTTAGGAGCATCAAAGGTTTTTATCAGGAAAGCCTGACAGATGAATTACAAAGGCATTTCATAGAAGATGAGAATAAAATTGCTATAGTTACCGTTGACTGCGATCTTTACGAATCAGCGGCTCCTGTGTTTGAATTCATCGAGCCGCTTTTACAGGAGGGGGCGGTTATATATATTGACGATCTTTTTGCTGGTTACAAAGGCTCTCCGTTGAAGGGTGTCAGTCGTGCTTTTCTTGAGTTCCAGCGAAATAGCCAATGGAAGTTTATCCATCACTTGAATATTGGTTGGTGGGGGAGATCCTACATTGCCTATTTGGGAGAGGAGAATCTGTCTGTGCAGTCTCTTTTATAATAAGTCTTCAAACGTAATAACTAACAAATTGGGAAAATTTATTAATGAAATCTGCTATAGTTATTGGTGGTGGAATATCAGGAACATCCGTGTCATATCTTCTTTCTGAAAACGGATGGGATGTTACCCTGCTGGAGAGAAACAGTTATCTGGGAGGGGGATTTAAAACTTTTTATTATGGAGGGCATCCGTTTACAAGCGGACCAAGGCCTTTGGCATCCAGAAAAGAACAGGAAACAGGTGTGTTCCAATTTGTCAACACGCTTGTGCCGTTGCGTAAGCTGGATCACGGGCTGCTGACGTATGTGGAAAGGGATGGGCAGTTTTATTCATATCCCATTCATGAGGATGATATCCCCCGAATGCCGGATGCAGATCAGATACAAACAGAACTGGATGAATTAAAAGAGAGTCCTCCGCAACCCCCTACTAATTTTGAAGAATTTTGGATGGGCCGGGTTGGAAAAACTCTCTACGATAAATTCATCAATGTGTATTCAAAAAAAATGTGGCAAATCAAGTCTAATATAGAACTGAAGGAATTCAAATGGTCGCCTAAAGGTTACACCCTGAAATCCGGTTCCAGGCTTTGCTCTTCTCCGGATTGTTTAGTCGGATATCCTTATGCTTATGATGGCTATGATCAATACTTTGAAAATACCACAAGAAATGTGAAAGTTTTGCTCAATTCCAAGCCGGAAAAAATTGATTTGGAAAAAAGAAGAGTTAAAGTTAAAGATGAGTGGCTTAATGCGGACATATTGGTAAATACAATTTCTCTTGATGAATTAATGGATTATTGTTTTGGCGAACTTCCCTATATCGGAAGGGATTTTTTCAAACTTATATTACCTGTTGAGGAAGTCTTTCCTGGTTCAGTACAATTTATCTATTATGCGAATGAGGAACAATTCACCCGGGTTGTAGAATACAAGAAGCTGACTTTTCATAAGGCACCGACCACCCTGCTGGTTTTGGAGATACCGTCGTCAAACGGCAGATTATATCCCCTTCCTTTCCCTGAACCCAAAGCTTTGGCTGAAAAATATATGAATGCTTTACCTGAAAATATATATACATTAGGCCGATTAGGGACATATACATATAATATTGATATGGAGGGGATTATTCTCCAAGCTTTTGACTTGATAGAGATTTTGAAATGATTATGAAATCGCACAAAAGGGAAAAGATTGAAGATATGAATATAAGAATAGCTTTGCTGAATGTTGTTATGGACGGCGACTATCAATATGAGCAGGAGATTCCGCTGGGTCTTGCCTCTGTGGCCGCTTTTCTTCGTGAACAGGGCTATGATGTAAAAATTCATCAATGTTTTGCCAGCAGAGGAGAATATGAAATCGGAATCGCCGCTGATGTTATGGCTGATGTATATGGATTTCAATTAAATATGGTGAATTACAAGCAGGTCAGAGCCGTTGCAAGAAAAATTAAGTCAGATAAACCCGAAGCGGTCATTGTTTCAGGGGGCCCCTTTCTGGTTACACTCTCGGAAGATATTTTGAGAAATGAGCCATTGTTCGATTTTATGGTCGTAGGTGAAGGCGAGTACACTTTATTAGAATTATTGCAGACATTGGAAAAAGACATTCAGGACTTCTCAGCCGTCAAAGGACTGGTCTGGCGGGATGAAACAGGAAATATCATTAGGAACGAGTTGCGTAAGCCTGTTGAGAGTTTGGACGAACTGCCATTTCCTGCTCGTGATTTTCTTGAAACAGCAAAAAGAGACCCGGCAGATAACAAAATTGTTGAATCAGTCCGATTTATAACCTCAAGGGGTTGTGTCGGCAAATGTAGCTTTTGCTGTGTTAATCTGTACAGCAAGATTCTCAAAGGCAAAAGATGGCGCGGGAGATCGCCTGAACATGTTGTTGATGAACTTGAGATATTGGTCAAAAAATACGGAGCAAGAATTTTCAATTTTTCTGACAGTTCCTTTGAAGACCCTGGCAATTACGGCAAGCAGCGGGCAAGAGATATCTGCGAGGAAATTATTCGACGAAAGCTGCCTCTGTCGATAAAAGTCTATATGCGTTGCGAAACAATGAAAAGTCATGAGGACATTGAACTGTTAAAATTGTATAAACAGGCTGGTATTGATGTGATCATTCCCGGGGCCGAAGCCGGCTCTGATTATGAGTTGCGATTCTATGAGAAGCGGGCCACTATCAGGGATAATTTCCAGACGATACGTCTGTTGCGTGATTTGGACTTGTTCTATATATTGGTCGGTTTTATTATGTTCGGACCAAATTCTACCAAAGAAACTCTTCTGAATAACCTGAAATTTTTGCAAGAGTGCGGCTTGGCCGATAACCTGATGCAGTTGGCCAATGTTCTTATCCTCATCAGAGATTCAAAGCTCTATCACAGATTGAAAGATGATGACCGCATAATCAAAGCAGAAAATTACTGGGAACCGCCGAAATACAGGTTTATTGATCCTATCGGAGAAAAAATGTCTAAGCATTGGAATAACCTATATTACCGTTTCCCGGCTTCGGGTGAGGTAAACAGCTTGCAGGTAAATTTGGGTAACTTGATTTATCGTATGACGAATCCGATGAATGAAAACATTTTACATGCTTTGCACGATGACTATCTTGAATTAAAGGAGGGGTATGAAAACATCAGCGAAAAAGTCGGAGATATGAATTCTGATTATTTCAAAGAGACTCTTTGGCAGATTGAAAACAATTGTTCCGGTGAGAAGTTGGAAAATCTTGCAAAAGATTTTTTTGGTAATACATATAAAAAATACATACCTGTTTACTCAGAATTATACAATAATTTTCTTGATAAAATCCGACAAAAAGGTTTCGGATTAAGCGGGCTTGTATTTAAACATTTTTATTCAGCTATAGCTGTAGATGGGACAGAACGTGTTTAGCCCATCTTGTCTTTGCCACAAAATTATTTCAATGGGAGAAACCGTATGAATATCAGCTTTTTGAATCCTCCTTTAGCCACGTCGTCAGAAGATAGGAGAAAACGAGCCAAGTGGGCAAGCGAAATATTTGTTCAGAGATTGAACCGCGAAAAAGCCAGAAATGACAACAGATGGAAAGTATGGGTTGAAATGCATAAAGAAATGGCTGACACGCTTACCATCGATAATTTGCTGATGTTTCAATCTCATCCGTCCCTCGGACCGCAGATAACCGGGGGAAGCGGTCACCATTTTTTGAAAAAAATTTCAGATCAGTATGGACAGAATAAGCTTGATTTTCTTCTAAGCAATCACACCGAGTCAGTATGCGGCCAACCAAAAGATCTGGTATGCGAGAACGGAACATATATCACCGTAACCTCTATGAGGCATCTTTATCATATTGCCAAACTACAGCATTTCTGTAACTTTCTCTATGGAACGCCATTGCCTTTTATTGAAATCGGCGGAGGGTTTGGGAATCTTGCCAGGATGGTTTGCCAATACAATTTATGCTCCAAGTATTATATAATTGATCATCCGGTTCTTCACGCAATTCAATCTTTTTATCTGACAGATTTTTTCCCATCCGCGGATATCGCCACACTCGGTGATAAAGATCAGTACCTGACTGGTTCCGAAGATTCTAAAATTCACCTGTGCTCGTTGTTTGACTTTGAATGGGTTATTGAACGTATTGAAAAACCCTATGTTCTGGTTTCGACCATGGCACTTACGGAAATACCCAAAAGCGGACAGGATAAATACATGGATGTTCTGTCTCCGGATACTATCTATGTATTCGGGCAGTTCAGGAATGTATGTCTGGGCGGGGGAAAATCAGCCGAAAGCCAAGGGTTTGATAATGAATCGTTTATTTATAGACTAGGGAGAAATTTCCATACGCTGGATTATAATTTCTGGGGTTATCATTTTGAATATATAGGACGGAATAAGACTTTTTTATGATTATACAATTAAATGATACCAATTTTGAGGAGTGTCTTGAAAACGAGTCCAAGCAGTTTTTGCTTATTGATTTTTGGACATCGCGTTGCGAGGTATGCAGGTACAACGCGGCGGTAGCAGATGAACTGTCAAAAGAGCTTGAAAACACATTGGATATAGGAAAAATCAATGTTGCTGAAAGCCCATACACAGTTGCCCGTTTTCAAATAAAAGTCGTTCCCTGCATGGCTCTTTTTCATAAAAACAAACTTATACAAGAGTTTTATGGAATCGTTTCCAAGGCAGATGTTAAGGAAGCGATCAGAGGATAAACTATGCAAGACAAATTGCCGGCACCGTATGCGGATCCTGAAACGTATCAGTCAATGATTGAACGTGGCTTAAAGCGATTTCCGAAACGCGGGGAGAATTTTGTAAAATGCCAGCAGAAGAACCGTGAGCCTGATGCTGAGTGTCTCCCGGTTCAGATGGATTTTGAGGTGGTCAGCCGGTGTAATTTCCGATGTGTCATGTGTATGGTCAGCGAGTGGCCCGGAGGCAAAAGGGCTGACGACATGCCTTATGAGGGATTTGAACAAATACTCGACGAACTTTACGGACTTGTGGAGATCAAGCTTCAAGGACTTGGCGAACCCCTCCTTCATCCTCGCATTTTTGATATGATATCCCTTGCTGATGAGAGGGATATTTGGACCAGACTGACAGTGAACGGATCACTGTTACATATAAAGGAAAATTATAAAAGGCTTGTTGATTGCAATCCCGGAGAGATTCAGATTTCAATAGACGGTGCTGACAAAGAAGTTTTCGAGACGATTCGCAGGGGAGCAAACTTTGAACAAGTAGTGAAAAATACAACAAAATTAAACGAGTATGAACAACACCGGGGAGTGTTGAAAACCAGAAGCTGGACTGTGGTTCAAAGGACAAACCTTCATCAACTCAGAGACATTATCCGGCTCGGTGCGAAAATGAAATTCAGACGCATGACATTTTCTGTGGCCATATCATATTTTGGTACGGAAAAATGGACCCAAAAAAACATGCAGATTGATGTGGGGTGCGAATTTTCACGGGATATGGCAGAATATCTGATTGAAATGGGTAGGGAGTATGGCATTGAAGTCACCTTCTGGGATGCAGGTTCAAAATATAATTTGAATGGTAGAATTCAGGAGCGTTGTTCATGGCTTTGGGAGAGAGCGTTCATCTCCTCCGATCTGAGAATTGTTCCGTGCTGTGTGTTTAGCAATCCAGATATCATTGATTTTGGTAATGCAAAGCAATTTACGCAGATATGGAATGGCAAAGCGTATAGAAAATTACGTAATGCACATTTAACGGGACATATTCCGAATTTTTGCAAGCAGTGTTATGGTCTAAAAATAGATTACAGCGGAAAAGATAGTTATGAAATGTCCTCTTTGTGATTCCCTGAAAGACTATAGGGAGTCTGAAAAAAGCGACCTGTAAATTTTTCCTGTGAAGATGCCGATTGATACATTCAACTTGGTGTTTTTTTGGTTATTTTTCTATATCAATACTTCGGACAGTTTTTGAAAATCAGGGATGATGAAAAAATCAACCTGTTGAAATTAAAGGCTTTCAGTTTTCGAGTTGAAAATCATCAGACCCGGTGAAAACAGCGGGTTACAAAAAGTGTCCGAAGTTTTGGCATCCTTCATTTGTCAGTTTACACTTCACTGTAGAACAATTTTGCAAATTGTTCCGAATGACCTGCAAAGCCGTTCTTTAAGTCGGAAAAAGTGTAAACTACATTTCACCTCCTATGAAGGATGCCGAAGTATTGCTATATAATACAGATCGAAAAGTTCAAGAATAGGAATTCTTTGTCCGTGGTTTTCATACAGTATTTCTCGTAACATGCTGAAACCGTTAATACCGGAAAAAGGGGTGTGTCCCACCTTTTACACAAAACGGGGCTCTGCCTTCGGTCAGAATGAGGATACCGCAGGCGGGATATCAGATCATTATATTGAAAATGCTGACAAAAAATGCTTTCTGTCCGATACCTGTGAAATCCGGACACCCGGCAGACAGATATGTGATATCCGCCTCTGTGTGAAAGGCGGGACATCAGTTAAAAAACTGAATATGTTGCAAATTGCCACAGCGTGATCCGAAGCGGCAAAATCTGAAATCTGCTCTCCGTGTAAAAGGTGAGACACACCCGGAAAAATAGGTATGAAATGTCCGGTGCCAGTGATTTCAGACAGCTACCGGAATGCTTTTCAGAATCTCCGGCGAGCTTTATGTATGTAAAAGATGGCAACACTTTACTGGAAAGTTACGATATAGTGTCAAAGAGAGTACAACAAATAGTCATTATGGGACATACCGGATTTATCGGTCAAACACTTTACCGATGGCTCAATTCCGAGGGACTTCCTGTCATCGGAGCTTCTTCTGAGGAATGCAACCTCCTTGATTCTGACTCAGTAAATATATTCTTTTCAAATATTCCTGAGAAGGCAGATGTCGTTTTTTGCTCGGTGATTAATCGGCATACAGATGACTCCATCCGATCTCTGCACAACAACATTGATATGGTTGAAAATTTTATTCGCTGTGTGCGAAGAAAAAGACTTCGCAGCCTTATTTATCTGAGTTCCGTTGATGTGTATGGCCGATTTCCCGAACTTCCTATAAACGAGAAGACGATGCCTATCCCAAGCGGATATTACGGCGTAAGTAAACTTTGCAGCGAGTTTTTGTTGAAACATTCCGGGGGATCTGACTGTCCTGTAGCGATACTCCGCTTACCCGGGGTTTACGGGCAAGGTGATAAAGGAAAGAGTATTGTAGGTCTTTTTACTGACCGACTTTGCAGCGGAGAAGTCATCAAACTTTCAGGTGATGGTATGGTTTTGCGGGATTATGTGGAGGTAGGGGATGTCTGTCGTATAGTTAAGGATCTTATAGAAAAACCGAAAACAACAACTCTTAATTTGGCCACCGGTAACAGCTTGACATTGAAAGAAATTGTCAGAACAATTGGTGAAACTATAGGTTCTGAACCAGATATCAGGTATATAACAAAAGATGAGAACTCTGCCGGAGACCTTATTTTTGACACGCGGGCATTGCTTATTCAATTCGCAGGCATTCAGCTTACCGAGCTGAAACGGGGTTGCGCCAGTTATGTTAAAGCGAAACTTTATTTGTAAGTGCTGACTCAAAAATAAATTTACATTTTTAAGGGGATGCGAAACGCAATGCTATTTCACAACTATCCCGGAATTATTCGTCAAAGTTGATTGATGCAGGTCGTTTTGCTCATTTGTAGCCGACTTGTGTCGCTCCACCCTTATAATAAGTTAATTTTACAAGATTAAAATCGAACTACGGAACTATAACATCTTGATTTTATGAATTATCCGCAGTTCATGCGATCCTCTGTAACATCAAAGAGCGAATCACAGATTCTGTATTGACAACTCAGCATCGGAGTAGCACTGGGGCACTATAAATGGCAAAGCGTTGGTTCTCTGACCTGACCCAGATGGCTAGTAATACAAGTTGGAAATTCGTCCCCCTCTCTTATAATGATAAGGGTGATGAATTTCCAATAAAGTTCAAATAGTTTTTATTTTTTTGTCCAGTAGTGTAATACTGTCAGATAAATGTGAACCGGGCATTCTGAGACAGGTTATTATGTGCATCGCCTCTTGACTATTTTCTCTCAATTTTATAGATACCTACACAATATATTGTATGTTGCCTGTTAAAATTTTGCAATTCTATAATTTGTAACATAACATATTGTGTATTTATGCCTGAAAAGAAGCAGAGGAAAAAATAATTCAAAAAAGCACATAACATCCTATTTTAGAATGCCCGGTTCACAAATATTAAGAGGTAACGATTATGATTAGGTCTAAATTGGTCATATTTTCATTTCAGGGAAACTCTTATACTGCTACTTGCGATAAAGTTCTTGAACTGGCCACATTACTTACTAACAAGGGTGACCACCAGATGTCTTTAGATTTATTAAGCCTTATTCTTCTTAATTATCCAAATGATCCTGAAATTTTAAATATTTCTGGTAAAGTTTGCATGAAGCTTAACATTACAGATATTGCAGTGAAATTATTTTCCAAAGCACTTACATTAGATAACGAAAACATAGATTATTACGTTGACCTTGCCGATGTATATATTGCATTGTGCAATTACCAAGAAGCTATAGTTTTATTGTCGGAAGCACTTAATAAACAATCAGATAAATATGTGTTATATCCAAAACTTGCTTATTGTAATTATATGCAAGGAGATTATAAAAACTATTGTGAATCATTACAGACACGATGCTTAAAGAAGCAGAGTTGTGCTAATATAAAAACGCTTGGACAATTAGGTTTAAGATTTCTTGCGGCTGAATGGGTTACGTCTATAGGTCATTTAGCGATTATTGACCTCTATGTTAAAATGAAACTTCTTGGGTGGCAGAGGGATGAAAAAACTATTATTTTGACACATCCGATCTATCCTGTAGCCAATCTATGCTACCTCAACTACTGGCGAAAGTATCTACCTGCCGTAATTTCTGATCCTGTTTTGCTTGATTACCTCTCCCCTGTAACAATCTGCCTTGAACAGCATCAGCATGTTTTCAGTTTTCATGACGGTTCCCTTATAGATATATACCCAGGATGTTCGGTAATTCAAAAACATTGGGAATCAGAAAAACGTCCTCCGTTACTTGCTCTTTCAGATGATGATACAGAAAAAGGCTGGAATTGTTTGGTTTCTCTCGGAGTACCGCGTAATTCATGGTTCGTTGCAATACATGTGCGAGAAGGAAAGTATGATGGAGACAGATCCGTGCGTAATTCAAAGTTATCCTCCTACATTCATGCAATCAATACAATAACTTCCAGAGGTGGCTGGGTTATTCGAATGGGTGACAGTTCCATGAAACCTTTACCCAATATACCTTGTGTTATAGACTATTGCCGATCTCCCCACAAATCTGACTGGATGGATGTTTTTTTATGGGCAGAATGCAGATTTTTTATTGGGACTTCTTCGGGACCGGCGCAGGTTCCTCCCACATTTGGAGTGCCTTGCGTACTGACCAACTGGTCGCCCCCTGGCGTTGTTCACTGCTATAGCCAAGACATTTATATCCCTAAACTATTCTGGTCTGTTTGCAAAAATCGCTTGCTTACATTCTCAGAAGCCCTTTCCTCACCGGTTTCTTATACAGAATCACGCTCATATTTGTATTCTAAGAGAGTTGAAATAGTTGATAATTCATCTGATGAAATCAATGATCTTGTTTTAGAAATGCTTGACAGACTTGAAGGAGGTAATAATTACAGTCCTGAAGATTTGCAGCTTATTGAACAATTTAAAAATATTGAAGAACAATTTAATCGTTATACTTACACTAAAGAAGGCGCATATGCTCAAATAGGAATATCATTTTTACGCAAATATAAACAATTATTAGATTGAATTGCTGGTCAAATAAGACTCCGAAATACAACACGAGCCTTTTATTTTATAAAAGTTGATGGCCCTGTAAAAAGTCCGAATTTCAGGATTTTTAGGAAGTCAACCTCTTGAATTTGTACAACCTGAACTTTTGAAAAATGACTTTTTATGAGTTTATCAAGAGTTAAACATGAATAAAAATACCGTACTCTTCATTTCAGATTATCCAGGAGGCCGGGAACAAAAGATTGCTACCGGATTAAAAAGATCGGGATGGAATATTATTCTTCTTTGTTCTAACAAACCGTTATTTTCAAATTTTGAGACCTTTTCCAGAGTAATACATTACACTTCAGTTTCTGATATTTTATCTTTGTGTGTAAAAATATCACCTCGCATTTGTCATATTTTTACTTATTATAATTATTCATGTGCCTGTCATCTGATAAATCATTTGAAACATATTCCCGTCATTTTGGATCCTTATGATATTATATTTGAAATGTTCACAGATGATTTTTTAAACAATAATAAACATCATAAAAATAACATTCAATTAGAAAAATATTGTTTAGAACAGGCAGATGGTATTTGTTGCAGACATTTGGAAACTCAGATTTATAAGAGAAAGTCTGATATAAAACTGAAGAGCAGGGTATTAATATTTGACGGATGCTTACCAACTGATATTAACCTAAAAAATGATATAAAAAATAAGCGTGATATTCATATTGTTTATTCCGGATCAGTTGCTATTGAAAAACTGCGTCCGGAACTCAATGGTAGCGAAGGCTTTTTATGGTTGGCTAAAAAAATAATAGCGGCTGATATGCATTTTCATTTATACCCTGCTCAGCTTGTGTTCAGAAATTTTGAAGAAGATTTTTCGGACTATCATGATTTGGAAAAAAGTTCCGGTGGCAAGTTTCATATCCACAAGCCTGTATCATACGATAATTTAATAACTGAAATCTCGAAATATGACATTGCAGTATTAGGTCCGCTTTATAACGTGAAAAGCGTTACAAGAACACATTACCCCCTTAAATATGGAATGGCTAATAAATTATTTGACTATATAGAGGCAGGATTGCCCATCATTTCAGATCCTTCTTATAAAATTTCTGCATATTATACAAAAAAATTAAAAATTGATATCCCATTTGATGACCTTCTATATTCTGAAGAAACAAAGTTTCTGGAACAATTTCTCACTGCGAAGAAACATGTAAGTAACGCATCTGAATATTTTGACGTTTTTAAACAAGCTTCTCGTTTAAGTGATTTTTACCATAAAATCATCGCAGAAAAAAAATCTGCTGAGACCTCTTTGGCTCAAGTGAACATTAAAGAGGTTCAAGCTAGCAAGGTGACTATTTTGAATGAACCCCAATACCCAAAAGAATTTACCCGATTAGTCCCCGAAATTTTCGCAGTGGAAACCATTTTAGGTTGTGATTTAAAATGCCCTGAATGCGCTGTCGGCGGGGATTTCGTCACCCGAAAAAAAGGCTGGATGCAATTTGACCAGTTTAAAATTATCG
>JAOZMU010000535.1 GCA_029934165.1 Bacteroidales bacterium | reverse complement strand
AAAAGTGAGCGAGTAAAGTCAAATACAATAAAGAGCGTCCGGCAAAGTTAAAACTATAAAACAGAAGAAAAATAAGGGAGAGACGGGACGGATACGTGCAAACTCCTGATAAGTATTTTCGGGACAACCACTCTTTTAGTTTAATTGATTGGTACGCAAAATTAATTACTGACAGGGTAGATAAATTGTCATTGATTTCAAAATATATTGTAGCAGATGCTTATTTTTCTAAAGAGAAATTTGTTCGTGAAATATGTGATGTATCACTGCACGTAATCAGTAAGTTAAGAAAAGATGCAGACCTCAGGTATCTTTATAAAGGAGAACCAACAGGTGAAAAAGGTGCGCCCAGAAAATACGATGGTAAAATTATATTCAAAGAACTTGATATGGACTATTTTGAGACCATAGAAAAAACCGATGAATATACGTTGTTGTGCGCTAATGTAAACAGTAAAGCTCTCAAACGTAACATAAAATTAGTTATCAAAATTTTGGCAAACGGCAAACACCATCTCTACTTCTCTACGGATTTAAATCAGGACGGAAAGCTAATTTACGACATCTATCGAAAACGTTTCCATATTGAATTTATATACCGAGATGGAAAACAGCATACAGGACTAGAGAATTGTCAGGCAAGAGACGAAAAAAAGCTGAATTTTCATTTTAACGCATCACTAACAAGTATAAATTTAGCTAAAATTACTCATTGGCTTTCTATTGATAAAGAACAAAGAAAAGCATTTTCAATGGCGGATGTTAAAACATTAAATCACAACATTTTATTGCTTGATAAATTTATTAAAGTGTTCGCCATTAACACGAACTCTAGTATAAATCAAAAGCGTGTCAAAAACCTTATAGCTTTCGGCAAAATTGCCGTGTAAAGTTTAACGGACTATTGATCATTAATTCAAGTTAATTGCTGCAAAAAGTGAAGAAAATTTTTCAAAGCCGTCCTTTTTGCGTCATCAAAACAATAACTAATATTTTTTGTCAAATACTCGTATAATTCTGATTTTGAGACGGGTAAAGCCCGTTTTGTTTCTTCTATGGATTTATCAATATTTGCAATTCCAAATTTCAGTGCATCATTAAAAACGCCAAGACTTTTCGCGTCTATGCTTTTTCGGGCAACCCAAACCGCAAAAACAAAGGGCATTTGCATAAAAACAAACCACTCCGCCGACAAGTCGTAGCAATAGGGATATTTTTTTGCCAATCTAAATGCCCTATCACCAATTACAACGCCTGCCGTCCGACCACTAATTTTTGTTTCGTAGCCATCTTTTGTTTGCAGCCATTTTGGAGTTATTTTCCAGTAATTTTTTGCAAGTATTTGTGTCAATGCAACCGATGTACGAGATTGATAATCAAGCAATACCGAAGATATTTCGGTTAGCGGAACATCGCTCAAAAGCAAAACTGTTGCAACTTTGTTTTTTGCTCCGATACAATAATCCGAAACAACCTGAAAATCGACAAGTTTTGGCAAAACGGCTACTGGCACAAGCCCAATATCTGCTTTTCCTGTCAATAATTTTTCGGCACAAACAGATGGAATATCAACATCTAAGGCAAAATTTTGTTCTAAAAGCCCCGATTTATTGATGCCAAAAACAAAAGGCAAAGTATTGGTGTACGAAACCGCCGATATTTTATAGCTCGCCATAAAATTATGATATTTTACTAACTATCTCACTCAGTGTCAGCAACTCTTGCTGACCAGTTTGCATATTTTTAAGCGTAATTTTTGAGGCACTCATCTCTTTTTCTCCGACAAGAGCAACAAAGGGAATTGCTTTTTTGTTGGCATAGGTCATTTGTTTTTTCATTTTTACTTGGTCTGGAAAAATCTCTGCATTTATGCCTGCTTTCCGAATTTCGGGTAACAATTTCAGGCAATAGTTTTCCTCTTTTTTGCCAAAATTCACAAACATCAATGTAGTCGTTTCTTCCTGATTTTCAGGAAATAACTCCAACAAATTCATTACATCGTAAATCCTGTCTGCACCAAAAGAAACGCCAACGCCAGAGACATCTTTCAGTCCAAAAATTCCTGTTAAATCATCGTAACGTCCACCGCCACAAATACTTCCAATTTCGGCATCTTTTGCTTTCACCTCAAAAATTGCTCCTGTATAATAATTAAGCCCACGAGCTAATGTCAAGTCAAATTCTACTTCGGTTTCAATGTTAAGCTCTGATACATAATTAAATACTGTCTCTATCTCATCTAAACCTTTAAGTCCAATTTCGGAGGTCTGTAAAACAGTTCGCAAAGTTTCAATTTTCTCGACAGTTGAGCCTTCTAAAGTTAAAACTGGATTCAATTTTTCAATAGCCTCTTCTGTTATGTTTTTGGTTTTCAGTTCTTCGATAACTTTTTCCATACCGATTTTATCCAATTTATCTATTGCAACCGTTATGTCAATAATTTTATCTGCCTGCCCAATATACTCCGCAATTCCACTAAGAATTTTTCGATTGTTTAGCTTAATTATCGTATTGACATTCAGGCGATTAAACACTTCGTCAATTATCTGAATTAGCTCTAATTCGTTGAGCAAAGAATTACTGCCCACAACATCGACATCGCACTGATAAAACTCGCGGTAACGTCCTTTCTGTGGTCTGTCTGCGCGCCAAACGGGTTGAATTTGATACCGTTTGAAAGGGAACGCCAAGTCGTTGCGATATTGAACAACAAAACGCGCAAACGGAACTGTCAAATCGTAGCGCAAACCCTTTTCGCTGATTTGACTTGTTAGTCGGGTAGAGTTTTTTTCATTCAAAGTCTCCTCTTTTGCTTTTGCCAAAAAATCGCCCGAATTAAGAATCTTAAACAGCAATTTATCTCCTTCGTCGCCATATTTTCCAAGAAGTGTCGATAGTTTTTCCATCGCTGGTGTTTCTATCGGCATATAACCATAAAGTTTAAAAACAGATTTAATTGTATCGAAAATGAAGTTTCGTTTCACCATCACTGCGGGCGAAAAATCGCGTGTGCCAGCCGGAATTCCTTGTTTTTGTTTTGCCATAATTATTGGGTTGTATTTTGTTTAAGTAAAATGAATTTAATAAAGTAAGCCATTAAAATTCCTAACTAAAAC
>JAOZMU010000057.1 GCA_029934165.1 Bacteroidales bacterium | reverse complement strand
TCCTAACTAAAACTAAATCAGGCGTAAGCAAAATTATTAATTTTCCATTACTAATATCCTTTTTCTTTTTTTTTGACGTTTAAATTACAAAAAAATCTCCTTACGAAGTTGCAAGGAGATTTTTAATGTTTTAGGAACTTTAGCGTTTATTGTTTCGAGCGTTTATAAAGAAGCATAGCGTCTTTAAAATTCTCGGAAACACCAATATCATCGGTTGCTACTAAGCGAATACCAAGATATAAACGATTGAAAATCATCTGTGTTGGGATATTTTGCATTGGAAATGCTTCTGGAATTGCAACTTGCAAATATCCAAAGCTTGAGCCAGCAGGAATTGTAATTGTTCCTGTTTGTGGCAAATTAAGATGCACTCCACTTTCAATTGGAATTGTGTCTGTAATTGAATTTCCTGTCCCTTGTTGCACAAAACCTATGCTCATAGTGTCGCCAAGAACAATAATTTCTTCAACTAACTCGTAACCAACAGTAATGTCTTTTGATTGATGCGCTCCTATTAGTTGGATTTTTAGCTCAAGGTTTCCGGCCTCTTCCTGAATAAAATTGAATTGTACGTCTCTAAATTCAGCTAAGAGCGGACCTGTATAAGTTCTATCTTGTTCTTCGCACGAGCTAAAAATGCTTAGAGCTGTAAATAGAATTATAAAATATTTAACAAAATTTCTCATATTTTTTAATTTATCTGTTGAGTTTCTGTTTCAACTCGTTTTATCAAAATGAAAATGAAAATTTTGTTTGGGTGTAATTCTCTTACACCCAAACAAATAATATTTGATTTCTTAGTACCCTGGATTTGGGATTAAGTTTGGGTTTACATCAATCTCCGAATCTGGAATTCGAGCTACTACACGATGATCGTCGTATTGTACTGCTGGCAAACCTTCGTAGTCTTTTGCGATATTAAGACCACGTCTTTTCAAGTCGAAAAATCGGTGTCCTTCAAAAGCTAACTCTATTTGGCGTTGCTTCAAGATTTCTGTCATTAAGCTATTTCCAGTAAAAGAGGCAAGGTTGTCGTAATCTTCGCCAAATGCTCGGTTATAAATTTGATTGAGGTAATCTCTTGCATTATCTTCGTTGAAATTTGCATTTGCACTTCCATCGACATTAGTAGGCTCTGCACAAGCTTCGGCATAAGTCAGATACATTTCTGATGCACGAATAAGAGGGACATTGTCTGCTCCGAAAGCTCCTCTATAGCTTTTAAATTTTTCGTTGTACCAAATAGGTTCGCTGTTTTTTTCTTGCAAACGAAAAACTGCAAAACGTGCGTCTGCCGATGTTGTGTCAGCATCGTCCATATCATATAAATTCTCTAATTTAGTTGTTGGTACAATATCACCATATCCGCCGCTACCATCTTCGTTTTGTCCATAAAGAGAGGCAATAGAATTTGTGCTTAAAGATTCGCCAGATGTGATTCGGTATGTAAATATAGCTTCGCCAGTTCCGGTGTAAATAGACATGTATCCTTCTCCCGAAACCAAGGCTGGTCCTTCTGTGATTGCTTGCAATGCAAATTCGGCAGCTTTTTCATAGTTTCCTTGATATAGATAAACCCGCGCTTTGAGAGCGATTGCAGCCGTTTTAGAGCCACGGTAAACACCGCCAAGAGAGTTTGCGCCAAATAAATCTATTGCATTATCAAGGTCTTCATGTATTTGTGCGTAAACCTCGGTGTTTGTTGCACGTATTGGGTATGTGTTTGGGTCGTCCAAGGTTGTAAATGGCGTAGTTACAAGTGGTACACATAAATTGAATCCACTAACTTCGCGTCCTGGTTCACGTCCATATACACGTGCCAAATCGTGATAAACTAAAGCGCGTAAAAAATACGCATCTGCTTTTACTGTCTCTGCATTGCTGCCTGATGCGTCAGTAACGGCATCTACTGCACTAAGCACTAGGTTTATACGCGCGATAGAGGCGTAAGCTGGAGTCCAAATAGCGATATGGCTACCTTCTTGATTTTTAGATTGTCCAATGTGTCTATTGGAGTTATCGTCAGTTGGACGACAGTTATCTGCCATTACTTCGGGGTTTATAATCATTCCCCTACCGTAATAATTAGAATTTCTGATAACGTCATAAGCTCCAACCAACGTGGCAGATACTCCGGCATAGTCTTCGAGCGCTCCTTCCTCGGAAAGATAAACAACTGGCTCTGTCTCAATGATTTCATTGCATGCAGTGCCGGCAAACAATAGCATTACAAGTGCTAACAATTTATAATTGAATCTTCTCATTATTATTAATTTATTTTAAGGTTCTACAATGATGCTTTTATACCAAAGGTAACTGTTTGTGCCTGTGGATATACACCCCAGTCATATCCTGTAAATTCAGGGTCCCAACCACGATAGTTTGTGTTTGTCCAAAGGTTTGTAGCTTGGAAAAACGCTTGCATAGAAGAGAGTTTGAGTTTTTTGGAGATTGTCGAAGGAACATTATATGTTACTACGATATTTTTCAATCTGATATAATCCATTTTTTCGACATCGCGTGTTGAAGGATAAGCAGGGTCGAGTCCGCCATATTGATATCCGTTTGAGCGCATTGGTTTTGCTACCCAAGTCATATCACCGGGTACTCTCCAACGGTCGTCGTATTGGCTTTGGTAGGAGTTGAAGCTACCGTCGTTACCGGAGTTGCCGAATATTTGCATATTTGTATTGTACTGGTAATTTCCTGCTGAGAGTTGGAAGAAAAGAGAGACTTCAAAATCTTTGAAAATAGTGAATGTAGAAGTTATACCTCCATAGTAAGGTGGATTACTTGTTTGTCCTGTCCACATTCTGTCGTCAGATAGTGGGTTGTAAGTGATATTACCACTTCGGTCAAGCCACATTGGTCGTCCATCTGCGGGGTTTACACCAGCCCAACGACGCCAGCGAGAAGTTGGATATGGGTCTCCAACGCGTGCGTAGTTATAACTGCCTTGATAAATAAACTCAATTGTATCAAGTAACGAGATAACTTCGTTTGTACTGTATGTGAAGTTCAGGTCTATGTCCCATTTGAAGTTTTTCTTAGCAAAAATTGTTGCGCCAACTTCAATTTCAATACCACTATTTTTCATTTCACCAACATTTTCCCAAACATTTTCAAATCCGGTTGTTGAAGGGACAGGGCGGCTAAGTAATAGTTCGGACGTATTACGTACAAAATAGTCGATAGTTGTTCTGTAACGACCTTGTGCAAATGCTATATCAACACCTATATCCCAAGTTTCGCTTTCTTCCCAACCCAAATCAGGATTTGCCATCTGTGCAGGGTACATACCTGTTCCACCGACATAGGAGCCTCCACCAAGATATAAACCTAGTGAGCTATAATTTCCGATTTCTGAGTTACCAGTTATACCATAGCTAAGACGAAGTTTGAAGTTGTCTAAGCCTGTTTTGTCTTTAATTCCACTCATGAATTCTTCTTCCGAGATTCTCCATGCGGCACTACCAGATGGAAATACGCCCCATTTATTACCTTCTCCAAAACGCGAAGAGCCGTCTCGACGAACTGTTGCTTTGAAGATATATTTTCTATCCAAAGTATATTTCAGTCTGCCAAATACTCCTGCAAGTTTCCACTCTGTCATGGTTGCACTAGCGTTCTGGAGGTCTGTGTTTGTGCTATAAAGCATAGTAAATTTGTAACTTGGTAGCCCTGTTCCCAAAGCAGAAATGGTGTTTCTTTTACTGTGTCTCCAGCTAAAACCTGCCAATGCTTCTACTTCGTGTCTGTCGGCAAAAGTTTTTGCGTAAGTAAGTGTATGGTCTGTTTGTCGGTTGATATTTCTTGTGTTATATGCTTGTACAGAACCATTGTAGTTTCTACCATCGCCAATACGTGGGTCCCAACGTTGGTCTTCGATAATGTCGTAAAAATCTAGCCCAAATGTACCACGATAGCGTAATCCGTCAACGATTGAAACGTTTATTGCCATGTTTAATAACAACTGGTTAATTTCGCCAAATTGTTTGTCATAAGTATTTTCTGCAATTACGTTGTGAGTAAAAACTCCAACTAATTGGTCGTTAAAACTACCATCTTCGTTATATATTGAGTTTGTTGGAACGATACCTAAAGAAGAGTTATATGGATTTCTGAAAGAAGCTCCATCTGAAAGGGAGTTTTGTTGCGTGTTACTAACGTTTGTCGAGAGGTCGAAGCTCAAACGGTCGTTTACTTTGTGGTTTAAGTTTGTACGGAAAGTCAAGCGTTGAAAATCCGAAGCCATAACTTGTCCTTCTTGCGAGTTGAAAGAGCCTGCAACGTAGAAAGAGGTTTTTTCGTCGCCACCGCTTGCTGATACTTGATAGTCGTGTAATGCACCGGTACGGAAAACTGCATCTTGCCAATCGTAAGATGGGACGTTTGAGTAGTCAAATTCTGATGGAATACCATTTCCATTAGGGTCTGTAATATCGTATCCCCGAACATTGTAACGGTTCAATTGTGTTCCAACTTGAATCGCCGAGCGATTATAATAACTCTCAAGTGTCAGCTCGACAAACTCAGGTCCGCTAAGCACGTCAATTCTTTTCGATTGTGATACAAAACCACTTGTTGCACTGAAAGAGAAGTTTGTTTTTCCTTCTTTACCGCGCTTTGTTGTGATGATAACAACGCCATTTGCTGCTTGCGCACCGTAGATTGAAGCTGAAGCTCCATCTTTCAAGATTTCGATAGACTCAATATCTTCTGGGTTTAATGCGGAAAGTGCGTTAGATGATGTCAAAATTCTTGATTGGTCGCCAGACTCAACCTGCACACCATCAATGATATACAATGGCTCGTTACTTGCATTGATAGACCCTGTACCACGGATACGAACAGATACAGCCGACCCTGGAAGTCCGCTATTTGTTGTTACCTGCACACCGGCAGCACGTCCTTGTAGTGCTTTGTCAATACTTTGAACTGGTTGTTTTTGGAGGTCTTCGGCACTAACCGAGGAGATAGCACCCGAAACATCGCGTTTCTTTTCGGTACCATAACCAATAATTATAACTTCATCCATCTCTTCACTTGAGACAGCCATTGTAATGTTATAAAAGTCCGAACTGCCCAATGTTACCTCTTGTTGTTCGAAGCCTAAAAACTTAAAAATCAATGCTGTTGTTCCTTCAGGTAATGCCAATGAAAATTTTCCATCGAAATCGGTAACAGTACCTTTACCAGCATCTTCTTTGGTAATAATATTAACCCCGATTAAAGGTTCGCCCTTTTCATCAACAACCGAACCTGTTATTGTCCGTTGAGCGTACAGAACTTGCATGCTAGTAAAAAGCAGCAGAGCAAGTATAGCTGTAATTTTTTTCATAAATCCACGAGTTATTGGTTAAACAATAAATTATTTCCCTACAAAATTACAAAGAATAGTTATGTTAATAAAATATAAACTATGCTAAATCTGCATAAAACAAAAAAAGAGCCTCCCAAAAGGAAGCTCTTTTAAATTATTTAGATAAAAGAAACTATTTTACTTGATTAAAACCGAAAAGAAAGCCAGTTTTATTACTAATAGCTATTTTCTTACTACTGTAATCAATTTCTATTGATTGATAGTCATAATACCCAAGTGAAAAATCGCTTGGAACAGCAGCCCAATGAACTTGAAGCGTTCTATCACAATACTTCAATTTCCAATCATAATCAGTTGTAGCAGTGAACGTATTCAAATCTACAACAAAATAATCATAAACATCAGTTCCATCTGTTGAGGAATTTAAGTACTGAGGAATATCACCTTCATTAAGAGGTATGGAAAAATATGGATTCGCTTTGTCAGTGGTATCAACAACTACTTTTGTAGCAACTTTATCTACCATAGTTTCTCCCCATACTGCAACAGGACCACCATACCAAAATCCATCAAACAATAAAGTATCGCCTTCGCCTTGAGAGATTGTCCACGTTTCGGTAACTGAACCACTGTTATTACTTTCGTATGTAACATCATACTCTCCAAGGAAATCAGCAATCATCCAAGGGCAATAGTCTTTCTTAAACAAGTCAATTTGCATTTGTGTTGTATTTTCCATCAAAGGCAATCCACCAGTTTGCAGAGAAATGTAAACAGAATAAGTAGTTTCGAGAGCCATATTAGCATTTACTAACGTAATATCTACACTTCCGTAACTTTCACCAGTAGGAATTGTGAAAGATTGTGCCGAAAATGAGAACTCATTTCCATTATAACCAGCAGCAGAAACTACTGAATCTACTATAAAACCAACTGTTACACTTGCATCTAAAACAGGTCCGACCACCTTTACATCAATAGTTTCTATACCATCTGCAGCAACGCCACTTGCATCTAGTTTCATCATCTCAAATGAAGCAGAGCCCGAAACAAATTGAACATAGGCAGTAGCACTTTGATCTGGTGAGCCATACATAAATTCTCTTTCTTCGCATGATGAGAACAGCACTGCGGTGAAAAGAACGAATGTTAATATACTAAATAATCTTTTCATAATTTACTATTTGAATTTAATTAATTAATAAAAATTTACTGTGCATCCCACCACAAACGGTCGTTCATACTAACGCCAGAAGGACAGTTACTATTATACGTTTGTTCTTCTTGTGGATATGGATAACGGCGTGGTAATTCGCTGGTTGCATCTGGACCAGGGGTTACAGCTGGTAATCCCGTTCTACGGAAATCGCTATAAACTTGCATTTGTCCGAAAAGAGCAACAGATTTTTGAGTCATGATTTTTTCAAGAGTCAAAGTAGATTCTGTTTCTGTGTTTATGTTTGCATCTAACCAATCTGCTTGCGCATCGCCGGTAACATCAGTCATTGAGGCAGCTACTGCATCTTTATATGCTTGAAGTGCTTCTGTAGGATTTCCTAAAGCGAAATTTGCTTCTGCTTCGATAAATTTTTGTTCAACAAAAGACATAAAAGTAACTGTTGCATCCATTGCAGCTACATAAGAGCCAGGCCATGAAGCGTCCGCGTTTTGAGCATGAATTCCAGAGCCAATATATGTACCATCTTCAAGTGAATCGCAATAAAACCCTAAGCGTGGGTCTTCAACGGCTTTCAATGCCTCTACAAATGGTTCAGCCATTCTAACGTCAGTACGTTCGTCCATAAATTGGTATAATGGCGAAGCTCCACTTACTGTTGCTCCAAATGTTAATTGAAAATCATCTGCGCTAGATGTCATTGCATTGCTAAGGTTAGCTAAGGCATCTGTATATGCTGCATTGTTATTGACTTTCGACAATTGTAAAGCAAAGCGTGCTTTCAAAGCATAAGCAACTTTAACCCAAGCATCTACATTATCACCAAGCATCATATCTCCGCTAAGAGCTACTGCATTATCAGCATTTTGCAAATCTGCAATTGCCTCTGTTAGTAATACATCCATTGAAGCATAAATCTCTTGCTGCGTATCAAAAAGAGGCTGAAGATTAAAATCAGCACCTTTGAATGCGTCAGAGTAAGGTATGCTGCCCCAAAGGTTAGTAACCATACCTAAGGTATTTGCAAGACAAACTTTAGCAACACCTGCATAATGAGGTGAATTTTGTTCGCCTGCAAGTTCGATAACACGAACCATATCCATCATTTCGCCTGCATAGGCACTGTTCCACAGATTGTTACAGTTTGATGGTGTATATTGATACATTGATTCTGAATGTGATTGACGCGAAACACCTTCGAGTTGTTGCATCCAAATTGCTGTAACCCTTACTGCATCGTTTCCACCTAAATCGTAAGCCATATCAGCTTGGAAAGATGGTACAATGAGCTCCATAGGAACAACTACTGGTGCGTCTGGATCTTTGTTCAAATCTGTGTCGATCCATGAGTCACAACCTCCAAAAAAGAGGGTCAGTATCAAGAACATACTTAAAATACTGAATTTATTTGATTTTTTCATAATGAACTATATTTATAATTTAAAGCACATTGTGCTATTATTAGTAAATGTATAGTGTTAATAATTATGCCAATAACAATTTTTAAAGTGTCTATTGATTTTTACACTCTGTTCTTGCAATATTAGAACGTTAATTTAACACCAAAAATATAAGCCTTAGTACCAGGCATATTGAAATAATCCATACCCTGTCCGTTGGTTGCACCAGTCAGACTTGTTTCTGGGTCAATTCCTGAGTATGCAGTGCGTACCCAAAGGTTACGACCTGTTGCATAAATAGAAGCATTTTTGATGAATGTTTTAGAAAGAAGTGTTTTTGGCAATTTGTAAGCGATAGAAACCTCACGTAAGCGAACCCAACCAGCATCTTCTATTGCAGCAGCAGTTGCACCACCACCAAAGTTACCACCTTGACCTTGGAACCAATCTTGGTCGTTTACTACTTGAGCAGTGTTTGTTACACCATTGGATACAGGATTATCATCACCATCTAAATGTCCGAATACACCTTCATAAACAACTACGTTTTGTGATGGAGTTTCTGTGAAGTTGATAGTTCCGTTTCCGTTATAAGTAACATCACGGTCGATAGTTTCCATAGAAGTACCAAAAGTGTTCATTGTAAAACGTGTTCCGTTGTACATTTTACCACCTTTTTTGATGTCGAATAGGAAAGAGAAAGAAAGTCCTTTATAAGAAACAGTATTGCCAATGTTTGCTGTCCAATCTGGATTAACAGTACCAAGAGAAATCATTTCACGCTCATCGGTCATTGGGAAACCATCTGGATATCCATCTGTTGGGTCATCGTTCAATAAAACACGACCTTGCTCATCACGATACCAATCGTATCCGAAAATAGAACGGTATTCCATACCTTCAACAGCACGAATTTGAGGGTCAGTAAATCCACCGAGGAATAAATTTTCAACGCCTTCAGCTAGTTCTGTTACAGGGTTTTTCAATTGTGTGAAATTAACATTTATATTCCACTCAATTCCGTTAAATTTGATTGGTGTTGCGCCTATCATAAGCTCAATACCTTCACTCTCCATTGTTCCTGCATTCATATATACGTTATCGTATCCTGAAGAAGTTGCAACAGGTACTTGCATTAACAAGTCGGCATTTTCATTTTTAAAGTAAGCAACATCAATGCTAAAACGATTTAACCAAAACTTTAGTTCTGCACCAACTTCAAAAGTTGTCATTGATTCATGTTTCAAATCGGAGTTACCCAGTAAATAGCCTACTGCATATCCAGAATAACCTAAGAATGGGAAAGAGTTTCCGCCTGTCCAACCATCGCCGGTACTGGCAGCATTGTAAGTTGTTACTGTACTGTACGGACCTGCAATGTTTGCCGTTTTAGACCAAGATGCTCTTAATTTACCAAAAGAAAGAGTTGCATTGTCTTTTAAGCCAGGTATTTCTGTGAAAATAAAACCTGTGTTTACAGATGGGTAAAATGAAACAAGGTTATCTTCTGGCATGGTAGTAGCCCACTCGGCACGACCTGTAATACCTACAAACAACATATTATTATAATCTGCTTGGAAATCACCAAAAAATGCTGCTGTACGATATTTATATTCTCCCTTTGCTGTGGTTTGGTCAGTGGTATTATTCAACTGATAGAACTCAGGAATAGATAAACCATTGGCAATACCATTCATTGATTTTCCGCTCTCTTGGTACATGTTTTGACCTAAAGTGATACGAGTTCTAAAGTCGTCAGAAAAATCTTTGCTTATGTTAATAAGTAAGTCAGAGTTGATGATTTGCTTAAATTGAGAATACTCTTCAATATAACCAGCTGTGTTTTGGCGAGAGCCAACAGCGAATACATCTTGAAATGAACGGCTATACCAGTCGGTACCGATTTTGTAAGTAATGTTAATCCATTCTGCAAGAGCATAGTTTAGGTTTAAGTTACCAATAAAACGGTCAACTCTATCGTCAAATGAATTCATGTTTGCAGTCCAGTATGGGTTGTCATATCCACCACCGTTACGGTAGTTTCTTTGTGTACCATCTGCGAATCTATATCCAGCAGAGTTGTCAAATGTTGGAGGAGTACGTAATAAACCTAACATAACACCAGAAACGTTTGACCCTTGTTGGATAAAATTACCGTCAGAGTGAACATAGCTCATGCTTGCGCCAGTAGATAGTTTATCTGTAAGTTTAGTTGTTGCATTCAAACGGATAGAAGTTCTTGAAAATTCGTTGTTTGGAATGACACCTTCTTGTGTCATATTACCAACAGAGAAGTAGTATGTTGATTTGTCGTTACCAGCAGATATACTTACGTTATTGTTATGAGTAATACCTGTTTGGAAGAAATCAAATTGATCATACGCTTGAGCTGGTTTTCCGTTGCCTGTTCCAGCAGGAACTAAGTTTCCGTTCGGGTCCCAAATGTAAGTTTCGTCTCCGTCATATTCCATGTTTGCAATTTCTGGTCCCCAAGATTGAGAAAATCCGCCCATCCATTCGCCATTGTTTCCTTGTGCATATTTTTGTTGCATTTCCGGAACTTGCGAAAGTTGGTCAATTGCTACTGATGAATGGAAATTTACTTCCATTTTTTGTCCAGCTTTACCTTTTTTAGTGGTAATAACGATTGCGCCGTTGGCAGCTTGAAGCCCGTAAAGTGCAGTTGCAGCTCCACCTTTCAATACTGTTAAAGTCTCAATATCGTCAGGATTAATGTCAATAGTACGAGACGATGCGCCAACACCCTCAGTATCATACGTACTACCTCCTCCACCTTCGCCAGAACTAATTGGGATACCATCGACTACAAAAAGTGGTTGGTTGTTTCCCGAAAGTGAGGCTGCTCCACGAATTGTGATATAAGTAGAAGCACCAGCAGTACCACCCGAGCTGTTAATTTGTACACCAGCTGTTTTTGCAGAAAGAGAATTTACAACATCGGCATTTGCAGATTTTGTCAATTCTTCGCTACTTACAGACTGGACAGAGTACCCTAACGCTTTTTTGTCGCGCGAGATACCAACTGCTGTTACAATAACTTCATCTAAACCAATGTCATCAGTTTCCATTGCAATGTTGATAACACTACCTGAAATAGGCATTTCTTTGTGTTTCATACCAGTGTACGAAAAAACTAAGGTATTAAACCCCGCAGGAACATTTAAAGTGTATTTCCCATCAATATCAGTAATTGTTCCTACCGATTGGTTTCCTTTCGGACGAATTGTTACTCCGGGAATTGTCGTACCGTCAGGTCCGGTTACTTCCCCTGTAACAGTTGTTTGAGCAAATGCTTGCATACCGACAAGACCGATAAATGCAAGCAGCATCATGATTTTTTTCATAAAATTTTGGATTTTTAGGTTAAAAACTGCGTTAATAAGTAGATTATCCACGTCAAATATAAAAAAAATTATCATTCTGCAAAAGGAATAGTTCACTTGTTTTTAACAATACTTAACAGACGCATCATTTTTTTTCACATTTTTTGTCATAAAAAACAGAAAATCTTAAATATACGAACTTTTTGTTCAACTAAAATTATTTAACCCAACTTGCAAAAACCAGATTGCACCATTTTGATTAACAGCGAGTTAAT
>JAOZMU010000534.1 GCA_029934165.1 Bacteroidales bacterium | reverse complement strand
AAACGTTTGAAAATATATTAATTTAATCCGAAAACCAAATTCACTCCAGTATATTAACCTAAGTTGTTAATTCACAGCTAAAACGTTTCATAAAAAATATGTCTTAGACCTTACGTCTTTTTTATGTTGAGTAGCGTTGGTTTTGAACAAAAAACTTGCTCTTTTTTAAAAAAAGAACTATGTTTGAAAGATTAAGTAGGTGCTTAAAAATAATTGATCCTTACTTTGTTGTTATTGATTTGAATACCAACACAATACTTTTTTCAGTCGAATAGCACTATGTGCTTAAAACAAACGGCATTTTGATATGGCAAACTTAAAAGAAATTCGTACACGAATAACTTCGGTGCAATCTACACAGCAAGTTACCAGCGCAATGAAAATGGTTTCGGCAGCAAAACTTCGCAAGGCGCAAGATGCAATAACACACATGAGACCATACGCAAATAAACTGTACGAGGTTTTAACACACATCAGAGGCGCACTTGACGATGCTGGACAAAATCAGTATTTGAATCAGCGTAGCGAAAAGAAGATTCTTTTGGTGTTAGTAGCATCAAACAGGGGTCTTTGTGGTGCTTTTAATACTAATGTCATGAAAAAAGCCATTGAGGTATCAAATGATAATTATCCGGAACAATTTGCACAAAAAAACGTTGATTTCTTTGTTGTTGGAAAAAAAGTAGCAGAAATTTTACTATCCCGTGGTTACAGCGTATGGGCTTCGCGACACGAGCTTTACGATGCGTTGACCTACGAAAACGTTGCCAAAGTTGTGCAAGAGTTGATGACATTGTTTACCAATGGCGAATATGATAAAATTGATATTGTTTACAATGGGTTTAAAAATGCTGCAACACAAATACTTACAGTCGAACAGTTTTTACCTGTGCATATTCCTGAATGCGAAGGTGCGGTAAAACAGGATTTTATCTTTGAACCAAATCGAAATTATGTTACCAATATACTGATTCCTAAGACGTTGAAAACGATGTTTTATAAAATAATGCTCGACTCGAATGCCGCCGAACATGGCGCACGAATGACGGCTATGCACAAGGCAACGGACAACGCCGGCGATTTAATCAAAGAGCTAAAATTGACGTACAACAAAGCTCGCCAAGCCTCCATTACAAAAGAAATTCTCGAAATTGTTGGCGGCTCGGAAGCTCTTACGTGATAGATTGTGCAAATATTGTTGTTTACAAAGAATTAAGGTCTAAGACCTATTTTTTATGAAACGTTTAAGCTGTGAATTAACAACTTAGGTTAATAAAAAGCGTAAGAACTTTTGTAAGAGTACTTGTATGTGGCTTTTTTATGAATTTACACAATTCTGCATTTAATCTACGTCAGGCAATTTGCTTTGAATCAGCTCTTTAAAGTTGTCAGTCATGTAAACATCGTAAGTTTCGTTTTCTCCTGCCGAGATTAAATAAATGGCTATTTCGAGATGTTGTTTTGCAAACTCGATGGTTTTTTCTGCGCCCATAACCATGAAGGCTGTTGCGTAGGCATCTGCCGACATACAATCTGCGGCAACAACTGTGGCACTCAGCAATGGGTGGCTCACAGGGCGACCAGTTTGGGGGTCGAGAGTGTGTGCGTATTTTTTTCCGTTTATTTCGTAAAATTTCCTATAATTGCCAGATGTCGCAATTGCTTTGCCCGAAATTTCGACAATAGAATTGAAACCGTGGCGTTGCATTGTTGTGTCGTCCACGGGGTTATCTATGCCAACAGACCAATTGTTTCCTTTTGGGTTTTTTCCGCGTGTAAAAATTTCGCCGCCAATCTCAACGAGATAATTTTCAATTTTTTTCTCATCAAGAAAACCTGCAATCACATCGACAGAAAAGCCTTGTGCAATGGCGTTTGTGTTTATACATACGCGTAAATCGGTTTTTTGGATTTTACCGTTTTCGATACGTATTTTATCATAGCCTACAAATTGCCGAATGCTGTCGATTATTGCTTTGTCGATATGTTGGCGTTTTGATTTTCCGAAACCCCAAGCCTCGATGAATGGCGCGACAGTAAAATCAAAAGCACCGTTTGTTTCCTTGGCAATCTGCACCGACCGCCGAAAAACAGCATAAAACAAACTGTCTAAAACAATTGTAGAGTCGTTGGCGTTGACGCGCGAAATTATCGAAGCCGAATTATAGGTCGAAAGAGAAAAATCGAAATTGTTTAACAACGAATCTATATCTTTTTGATAATCAACAGTATCACTGTATTTTATGCTATAAAAAGTTCCTTGCGTAGCACCAGCAATATGTTTGTAATTTGCGCTTTCATCGTTGCTGTTCGGAACACTACAACCGCCTAAAAACAAGGCGGTTATTATGAGCAAAATTGAATTGTTAATCATTTTATTTTATGTCTAAAAGTTACTTTCGTTTTTCTCCACTATAAACCATTTTCCATCAACAAGATTAAATCTGTAATTGATTGAAAAACCGCTATTTGGCAGTATTATCGAATGATAAACCTCTTCTGGTTTTTCTTCAACAGTAACCTTAAACTCAACAGTATCAATAGTTTCGATTTCTTTTAGATGTACCCAGTTTTCTTTTGTCCACTTTTGGTTTACATCTTCCTCGACGTATTGTCCTTTGATAGGAAAATTAACACGCGAAAGCTGAAACTCTTTATCCGCGACAAATTTTTTGTAGAAAACTTCAAATTTTTCGGCTTCTACTTTTGGCGTTTCTTTTTCGTCGGTTTTTTCTGCCAACGAGTCTTTTGACGCAGAATTTGTTTTGTCGTCATCGTTAGTTTCCGTTGTGCTACTGCACGATACAGCCACAAAAAGTGCCAACATAATGGTAAACATAAAACTTAATTTCTTCATTTTAATTTGTGATTTTAGGGGTTGATATTAATTATTTTGAAACCAATTAAAGTGTTATATTTCATCTTCCGATTGCTCGTCCAGATTTATGGTAAAATCAATCCAAATTTTACAAATTCTACCCTCTTCAAATTCTGCAAAAACAGGAAATTCTCCATCACCTGTGAGAGTTGCAGTAGCTAAAGTTAAACCCGAGCTTCCATCTTGAAAATTGGGCTACCCGTCTAAAGTTGGACAAATTTTGTATATTTGAGTAAACCCAA
>JAOZMU010000533.1 GCA_029934165.1 Bacteroidales bacterium | reverse complement strand
AAACATATAGGGTACAAAATAATCAATTATTAACATCCCAGTCTTAGACCTTAGTAAAATGAATTTAATAAAGTAAGCCATTAAAATTCCTAACTAAAACTAAATCAGGCGTAAGCAAAATTATTAATTTTCCATTACTCAGTATTTTGTATGAAAACCAAAACACCTTGAAACTTTATATGAGCCAATCAAGAAACTGAAATTTCAACAAAAAACGTTATAAGCAGTAAAATCATAGTAACCGAATTGGCGCAAAAAAAAAATAGAAGTTAGAAAACAAATAAAAATACCTAACTTTGAGTTGATTTTTATAAAGTTAAAGGCTATTGATGCAGATTTTTTAGTAAAATACAATTGCTACCAAATGATTTTAGGTTAATTGCCATTGTTGAATGAAAATTTACATTATGCAGATTATCAGCAAAATAAAAGACTATCTATACGATTTTGGAGGATTGATTTACCCGAAAATTTGTCCGGGCTGTAATATGGCATTACGTAGAGACGAAGATTTTATTTGCAACAACTGCCTATCCGATGTTACCACGGACAGTATTTTTGCGTTGGTTTCCAAGCAAGTAAACACCATGTTTGCAGGTCGGCTACCAATTCGGTTTGGAGCAGCGTTGGCAAAATACGAGAAAGACTCAGCTATCAAGGAATTAATCCATGAGTTGAAATACTCAGGGCATAAAGAAATCGGATATAGCTTAGGAAAAAATCTTTGCGAAAAACTAAATGACCACAATAAATTAGACGACATAGATGTAATAATTCCCGTTCCGATGCACCCTGCAAAGAAGCTGCAACGTGGTTATAATCAGAGTTTTTGGATTGCAAAGGGAATTGGCGAAGGCAAGGAAATAAACGTAAATGACGAAACTTTAATCAAGGCAAAAAAGTCTGAAAGTCAAACCAAAAAGAACCAAAAAGAGCGAAAGCAAAATGTAAAAAATGTTTTTTATTTGACTGATATTGAGCTTTTTAGAGGAAAACATATTTTAGTTGTCGATGATGTTTTAACAACAGGCGCGACTATCGAAAGTTGTTGCAACGAATTGCGCAAAACACCACAAGTTCAGATTAGTATTGCTACGCTTGCCGTTGTGTCATAGCTTGCGCCCCTTCCATTTTGTTGTGCTGAATTGCCCGAAAATCCCTACTAATATTACGTAAACTGGGTAAATTAACTGCAACGGAATAAAAAGCCAAAGCAATTGCAATTTGCGAAAAAATTTGGCTGCCAAGAATATTAGCAAAAAATCTGGAATTGATTTTATTAACAAAATTAAGCCAGTAAGCCACAGATACTCAAGCGTTAAAGGCAAAATTGAATAACCAATAACAATAATTAGATTTACAAAAAAAACAACAAGCCCAAACAAAATTGTTACGCCATCAGAATATCCTGCAGATTTTGATGCCCAACGTTTTCTTTGCGCCCAAAATGCTGAAAAAGAGGACAAAGCATTGGTTTTTACAACAGAATTGAGGTTTTTTAGATAGCTTATTTTGAGTTTTCGGCGTTTAAAATCTTCAAGTAAAAACATATCATCGCCAGATTTGTACTTATATTTCAGGCTTTTAGCTATGTCTTGCAATGCCGATTTTCGGAAAGCCAAATTTGCAGCATTGCACATGATTGGCGAACCAAACCCAACCGCTCCGGCAGTACTTGCTGCAAGGCTCACAAACTCAAGCGATTGCAACTTTTCAAAAAAACTTAACGAATCAAAAAAAACAGCACCGACAATTAAATCTGGCTTTTCATTTTCGTAAAAAGAGGCAAAATGCAACAGCCAGTTTTTGTGCATTGCGCAATCGGCATCAGTCGTTATAATCAATTCGCCTTTTGCTGCACGAATACCTTGTTCTATTGCCGATTTTTTTCCGCCTTCGATGTTTGATATTTGGCTTAACTCTATTATTTTCAGGTTATTAACGGAGGTCAAAAAAGAGGTTGCAATCTTCACAGTTTCATCATCCGAATGGTCATCAACGAGAATTATCTCAAAATTTTGGTAAGTTTGGCTTACAATAGAATTTAATAAAGTAGCAATATTTTTTGCTTCATTTCGGGCAGCTACAATAACACTCAAACATACTATTGGCATGCTATTTAGCATCGCTTTTGGGATACGAAACCAGCCATAAATAACAGCACAAATCAGTATAAAATAAACGAAAAAAAAAAAATCACAAAACCAACAAAAAACATACTTTAAAGTATTTCTACATCTTTGGGAACAGAAAATTTCGCGGAGTCAATTTCTGCATTTTCGATAACGCGAACTGCTTTTGAGATTGTCTGAATACCCATAATATCCGATTCCGTTTTCAACGGAATGCCTTTCCAGAGCCAAGTTTTGTCGCTATTTATTTGCCAAATATCACAAAGACGGTCTATTATTTTTTCTTGTCCATTTTTTTTCCCGCCTGCCTCAACTATTTGATTTTCTTTGTGTTTTAATATTTCATCAAAACTACTTTTTCCTTTTAATTCATCAAATAGTTTATTACGTTTTTTTTGCGCTCTTTTTGTTACAAAATCAACGGTAAACCAACTGTCGTATAAATAAAATTGTGCCGTATTCAATTCTGTTTCAACGTCCATCATCTTAGAAATCGACTTTTCGTATTGCACTTCTTTCATCCCCCAGTCATCGAAATAAATAATTAAAGTCCCAACAGATGCTCCACTCAATTGGTATTCTATTATACCAGATTTACACGGATACCTTTTTATAAACTCCTTATTATCTGTGCTTAACGCTACACTGTCGGCTTGATTTTCTGCATTGTCTTTTTGCTCTTGGTTACAGCCAAACAACAAAAAAGAGAATATTAATATTGTAAAAATTTTCATATTTTTTATTTATTAGAAAAATGGCTATTCTTCTAAAATTGGACAATTTAAACCACATAAAGATTATAAGAAAACATAAAAAAAAGACTTATTTGACCTTATATTTTTTCATAATAAATTTTAAACACAAAGCGTTGCCACTGAGCTGAATTGAACTGGATTTTAAGCCTGAAAAAAATTCGTATAGTAAAATGAATTTAATAAATTAGACTTTGGACAATAATAAATTTAGAGTTAAAAATAATAAATTTGAAAAA
>JAOZMU010000056.1 GCA_029934165.1 Bacteroidales bacterium | reverse complement strand
AAACGTTTGAAAATATATTAATTTAATCCGAAAACCAAATTCACTCCAGTATAATAACAATCCGAAAAAGTATCGTTTATTTTTCCGCACCTACTTTACTAAATCAATATGAGAGATTTTAGAACAATTCAAAATACATTAGGTAATTTACCAAACATACCAAAAATATATCTTTTGGGTAGTACTGGAGCTGGAAAAACTTCTTTAGTTCAGCATATTCTCGGTACTGCTAAGTTAAGGTTTCCAACAATAAGTCAAAGAAGAACTACGGTTGCACCAACGGAATACGTAATTTCAAAAAATCGCAAATATAAAACGACCATAATATTTAAACAAAAAGAAGACCTGATAGAATTAATTAGAGAACGAATTGAGGCGGCAATGATAAAAGCTATGCCAGAAAACGCTACTATTGAGGATATTGTATTTGAATTAGAACAAACTCCTGACGAGAGATTCAAATTAAAACAAATCATAAAAGAATCGTCTTTAGAAAATACGGCTCAATCTATTTTTCATAATGTTAGAGGACTTGCGTTTGATAGAGAGGAAGAAGTTTTTCTGCAAAGTGTTAATATTCAAGAAGATGTAAACCTCCTCACAAACGAATTTATTATCGAAATTGAACAGCGATTTAACGAATTAACCAATAATGAATATAGGCTTTTTAATAATCAGCCGTATATCATTGATGGTTATAACGATAAAAGCGATTTTATAAAAAAAAGTAAAGAATTACTGGCAAATTCAAAAGGTTCTATTTCTGCGTTGGTTGAATATGCTCGCATTGAAGGAAACCTTTTAGCTGACTGGCTTGATGACGAGTTAGAGTTTATTTTAATTGATAGTGAGGGAATTGGTCATTCATTAAAAGAAAAAAGAGATAGTTTATCAACAAGACACCACGATTATTTTAGTTTTTGCGATAGCATTGTTCTCGTCGAAAATTCAGAAAATCCGTTTATGACTGGCGGACAAGGAGCTATTGAAAGTATATTTCTAAGTGGATATGAAACAAAATTTAAGTTAGTATTTTCTCAAACAGACAAACTTGCCACGGGCAGTAGCAGCGATACTAACTATTATTTTCGTAGAAGTTTAAAAAATTTGAGCGAAGCATTAAAAGAAAATGTAAGATTCGAGCTTGAAAATAAAGACACCTTTAAACTTGCAAACTTAAATCAAAAGGAAATAAGTGTTAAAGAGCAAAAGGAAATTATAAAATTACTTAAAAGCATAAACGAAACTTCTGGAAATGAAATAGTTCCGTTGGAATATGATTTTAACGAATTGTTCCTTTCTCTTGATATTGATAAGTTTACGGAAGAGTTTCAAGGGAATATTAATCCAGAACACTGGGCAGTTGTAAAAGCATTTACAAGAAGAATGTCCAATAAAAAAATCGAATACCGACACATTCAGCCAATGAGTTGGATTTTACGGTTTTTTATGCAAAATATTAATACTTTTTTGAGTCGTGAAGATGATTTGCAATCAGATGTTTCTTTCTCAATAAATGAAATAAAACAAAATTTTTCAAGAAAAATCATCAAATATATTTATATAAATTTCATCAATGAAAATAATCACTTATGGCAGCAAGCCTACGAAAAAAATGGCAGCGGTTCTGACAAAAAACGCAAGGAATTTATTTTTAATCAAATATTAAACTCTTTTTTACCAAACAAAGACACAGAGGAATTTTATAAATTAGTAAAAGATGTCAAAAATCTTTTGTTAGAATCTGGAGCAAAAGAGCTAAAATCGGCAACAAAAATTCGTTTAGAAAAAGTAGAGATAAAAAAAATATATGGCGACCTCAATTTTATTTGGAATCTCGAAAGCGACACCAATATTCTTGTCGGGAAAAATGGCAGCGGGAAATCGACTATTATCAAACTAATTGACGCGTGCATCAATAATAAAAAGGAAATTTTTAAGCAGTACGAGTATCCATATATAAAACTTACGATTGAAAAAAAATACAGCAATGGAGATGTAAAAAAAGTAGAGCTTAAGAACAACAACATTTTACCAGATATAAAATCAATACTAATAAGCACATTTGATATTTCAACTTTAAGTAACTCTCAAACAGATACATATCTTGATGTCGAATTGGGTGAGTTGATTGTCGAATTTGGACAATATCAAAGAAGTCTTTCTAAAATAATTGCGAAGGAAATCGAAAATGAAACTAAGCAATTTAATGATATTCTTGAAAATATAGCAGATGCAAGCCCCGAAGACTTAGCAAGATTTAAGGAACTAAAAATCGAAATAGACAGAATTACAAAACTGACAAACAAACCTATCCAACAATTTAAAGAAATAATAGATTCATATTTCGAAAGCACGAGTAAAAAAGCAATTATTGATGATGAAAAATCATCTTTAATAGTTGAATTAGAAAAAGATGGTCAGAGAAATATTATAAATACAACTCAATTATCTTCCGGCGAGAAGCAATTATTAATAATATTTCTGACCGTTATTTTGCAAAAAGACAAACCGCTAATTTTATTGATGGACGAACCCGAAACATCTTTACATGTTGAGTGGCAGTCAACTATCATTGACAATATCCATAGAATAAAATCTAATATTCAAATTATTGTCGCCACGCACAATCCGATACTCACTCTTAACCGCAGGGAAAACGAAATAGGCATCATTCAACCTGATAATGAGATTATTCAGTCGGCAGCCGGAACAAAATATCTTGATGTTTCATCTGTTTTATTAACTCATTTTGGGCTTTCATCGCTGATTGGCAAGGATATGCAGGAGGATATTAAAAATTTCACGGAATTAAAACTTAAAGAAGAGACTTTAAAACAAGATGAAAAAGATGAACTGGATAGGCTAAATAGGTTATTAGAAAATAGTTATGCAGGCGACATTGTTTACAACAAGAAATATTTTACTTTTTTGAAGTTCTTGAAAGAGAATAAAAGTATTGATTTTAATAAATTTGAAGAAATAGACGAAGATGATTTTCAAGAATTTTTAAAAGAATTTGGGGGCAATACGATGATTAATATGTCGTCTCTTCATAAACACCCCGATTATTCAAATGCTTTGGATAAATTCAAAAGAAGTCAAAAAGAAAAGAAATGGAGTTTATTTAAAGATGTGCAACTTGTTGTTTCCAAAAACAAATGCCCAGTTTGCGAATGCCCACTTGACGGAACATTGGAACGTAAATCCAACAATGGAACGACCTTGCTTGCACCGACTATTGACCATTTTAGACCTCAAGACTTATACCCGAAACTAAAACATGACCATGAAAATTATATTTTGATGTGTTCTGATTGCAATAATGCGTATAAAGGTTGTAAATTTCCACTGCATTCGAGTACACAAAACCGCAACACAACTGCCGAAAAAACAAGTAACATTACAGACGAAAAGCCTTTAGTTGTAAACCCTATATACGACAACCTTTTCGATTTGTTCAAATTAGTTTTTAGACAAACAATAAGTGGGAAAAAGGTGCTTGAACTTATCCCAAAAGAACAAAGTGGATATTTATACGAAAAAGCAAAAGAAACAATTAAAATATTTAGTCTCGGAAATTGCGAAGAGCCAAGCCATGCGCACAAAAGCCCTAATGTTCAATCATGTAGAGTGATGCTTTTAGCAGACCATTTTTAAAAATTGCATCCAATAGTTAATATTTTGAAAGGACGAAAGTTAAATAAAATTAGTCGCAAAGAACAAGAAGAATTTTATAGATTGATGCAAGCACAAAAGAATTTGCAAAACTATGGTTTTATTGAATTTCTAATGAGACCTGAGTTCTATACTGATTTAGTTTCTTGACTGTTCATTAACAACAAAACCACTAATCAAAAGATGACCAACGATATAGACCAACTTCTAATCCAAACCCAAGAACTTGAAGAAAATCAAGATTTTGCAAAACTTGCGAAAACATATCGCGAGATTGCGAGGATTTATCATAAGAAAAAGGATAGGAAAAATAGTAAAGAGTATTTGCAAAAATTCCACGATGCAAAAAAAAAGATTTCAGAAAAAACTCCGACATCTCGTTCTTTTAAGCAAAAGTTTTCCGCAATAATCAAAATGGCAACTGGTTTAGAAAAGGTTCATGCGCTTGAACAGCTTCTAAAACTACACCCCAAAAAAAAGACTTATATAGTCGGATTTTTGAGCAGTACGTATATGGAACTTGCATTTCTCTATATTGAAGATTTTCAAGAGTATCACAAAGCAAAAAACTGTTTTGAAAAGGCAATTGAATGTACTCCAATGCGTGACGATGCGTATTACAATTTGGCTATTCTCTTACACTTGGACTTGCAGGATTATAGCTATGCAAAAGTAAATTACGGAAGGGCAATTGTATTAAATCCGAATAATCATAAAGCTTATTTTTATTATGCGAATCTTTTAACAGACCACTTTCAAGATTACGATAACGCAAAATTGTTTTACGAAAAGGCGATTGAAATAAGTCAGACTGATAAAAAAGCTTATTGTAATTATGCACTTCTTTTAACAAACCATTTTCAAGAATACGATAACGCAAAAGAGCTTTACGAAGAAGCACTTAGGATTTATTCCAACGAAGAATTTACTTACGTTAATTACGCACTTCTTTTAACAAATCATTTTCAAGAATACGATAAAGCAAGAGAGCTTTACGAAAAAGCGATTGAAATTAACCCCGATGATGCAAATACTTACGATAATTATAGACTTCTTTTAAAAAGACATTTTCCAGAACTCAACCACTTAGTAATGGAAAATTAATAATTTTGCTTACGCCTGATTTAGTTTTAGGTAGGAATTTTAATGGCTTACTTTATTAAATTCATTTTATTAAGAAAGTTTAAAACTTAACTTTTCAAAAGTTTTGATAACAGTTCAGTAAAAAAAAACAATTTTAATATAAAACAAAGATGACCAACGATATAGACCAACTTCTAATCCAAACCCAAGAACTTGAAGAAAATCAAGATTTTGCAAAACTTGCGAAAACATATCGCGAGATTGCGAAGATTTACCATAAGAAAAAGGATAGGAAAAAATGCGTGAAATACAATAAGTTGAGCCGGAAAGCAAGAGCGAAAGTACCTAAAAAAGAGCCGCAAATAAATGTTTCGCAAAAAGTGGACAACACAAACGATGGTATAATAAGGCAACTTGATGACGATGGATTTTCGCTGGTTACGTATGGGGACGAAAATAATGAAAAAGAACTTGTTATTTTGGAAGAAGATTTTTTTGAATCGGACATTGTGCCTGATTTAGAAAAAATTAAACTATTAAAAAAAGAGCTTCGTAATAACCCGAAAAATACAGATAAAATTTATCATAGTATAGGTGATATATACAGTGAAATAGGTGAGCCTGAAAAAGCAATCGAATATTACAACCTTTACCTTGAAGCAAATTCTAGCGATGATAAAGAAATCATTGCACATACTTATGCTAACTGTGCTATTTTGTATGTTAAATTAGAAGATTATGATAGTGCTAAAAAATATCTTGAAGAAGCTATGGCACAGCATTATAACTGTGAAATAATTATTGACTATGCAAAACTTTTACATTCGCATTTTTCGGATATTAAAACTGCAAAAATGTATTATGAGAAAGCAATTAAATTTGAGCCAAATAATGCTTATGTTTGTTTTTCTTATGCACTATTTTGTCTTTTAAGTCTCAAAAAAACGAGAAAGGCTATAAAACTTTTCAAAAAAGCAGTCGAGTTAGAACCTAATAGCGCAGAATATAACTTCTCCTATGCCAGAGTATTAGACACTAAAACTTTTTTTAGAATAATTAAAGCAATAGACTATTATGAAAGTGCTATTTTGCTAGCTCCCACTAATTCAAATTATCACTATTATTTTGCCAATTATTTACTTCTGTTTCGTAAGGAGTATCAACGAGCAAAACAAATTGCTGAAAGAGCTATAGAGTTAGACCAAAACGATGCAGAATATTATTTACTTTATGCTAAAATATTAGAAAAACTAAATGAACACGACTCAGTGATTTTGAGTTATGAAAATGCGATACGACTTTCTTTAAAGGATACAATAAGCGTGACTTATTTCTCTTATGCAGAGTACTTAGAATCTCAAAAAGAATATGAGAAAGCAAAAGAAAGTTATATGTATGCAACAGTTTCAAACCCAGAAAACTACTGGTATAACAGAACTTACAGGAGGTTTCTAAAGCGACATTTTCCTGAAGAATTAAAAAAATAAAATTTATCATAAATAAAAAGCACCATGCGAACTCTGGAACAACTTCTGAAAAAAGCCGAACAACAAAATCAAGATTTTGCAAAACTTGCAGAAACGTATCGCGAAATTGCGAGGATTTATCATAAGAAAAAGGATAGGAAAAAAAGCGTAAAATACAACAAGTTGAGCAAAGAGGCAAAGGGGAAAGTGCCTGTGAAAGAGAAGCAGATAAATGTTTCTTTTAATGTTGAGGCTAAAGAAATTGATAAAATGCCTCAAAGCCTTGAGAAAATCGAAAAGCTCAAAGATTTATTAAAAAGACATCCGAAGCAAACAAGTATTTACGGGATTATTGCTTTGAGCTATGAGAGAATAAAATATTATGATGATGCAAAAAAGTATTATGAACTGTTTTTAGCCAAGCATGATAAAAAAGATAAAGAAAACTATGCGGGTGGCTGTAATAATTACGCCAACATTTTAACTGACCATTTTCAAGAATACAAAGAAGCAATGGAGCTTTATGAGAAAGCAATTAAACTAAGCCCCAACGACCATGACACCCATTATAATTTTGCAATGCTTTTAGCAACCCATTTTCAAGAATACAATAAAGCAAAAGAATATTACGAAAAGGCAAGCGAAATAAATCCAAACAATGCAAACTCTTTTTACAATTACGCAAAACTTTTAAAAAATCACTTTAATGAATATGAAAAAGCAAAAGAATATTACGAAAGGGCGATTGATATAAACCCAAATTTTTCATTGGCATATAACAATTACGCCCTTTTACTAACAGGTCATTTTCAAGAACATGAAAAAGCAAAAGGATATTATGAAAAGGCGATTGAAATAAGTCCAAATTTAGCAGAGGCGCATATAAATTATGCAATTCTTCTTGCTAACCATTTCGACGACACAAAAAAAGCTCTATATCATTTTGACAAGGCAATAGAATTAAGCAAAAACAAAGATTTAAGTGATGGTGCAAGAAAAGGACTGATGGCACTTACTGGAAATGAACCAGTTTTAATCAATGGCATAAATGCAAAAAAAGTCCTTCATCTTAGAGATGTTGAAATTAAAATTGATTCGAAAGAAGTTACGCATTTGCTCATTACGGGAGAAAATGGTTGCGGAAAAACTGTTTTGATGGACAGATTATGCGATTATCTTCAAAAAATAACTGAAACAGAACCAGAAAAAGCTCTAATAAAAGGTTTTGAGAAAAATATTGATTCCGAAAATCCCGATTTAATTAGTTTTGTTCCTGATGCTAATAAATTTTATTATAAATATCGGACTGGTGAATTTATAATTGCGCATTTCGATGCTCGGCGAGAATTAAAACTCCACGGAATTGAGAGTGTTGATAATGTTAGTTTAGAGACTTATCAACCAATAAAAGAGAACGGAAAAACGTTCTACAAAAAAGATATTTTTCTGAAATTTGCTGTAAATCAATATGTTCAGGCGGCATTAGCGGCAATGGAAAACGACAACGACAAAGTAAATATGCTTAATCGTTGGAAAGAAAATTTTGAGCAACTTATCAAAACCATTGACCCACGAATTGAAAAAGTTAGTTTGGAAACTAAACCAAACTATTATTTCAAACTCACCCCCAAACCACCTTTAGAGCCATTTACTTTTGAGCAACTTGCAGATGGTTTTGAGTCTATTTTTAGCATAGTGGCAGAACTTATGTTGCGTATGCAAAACAAAACCATAACAAGCTACAACATTGAAGGTCTTGTACTTATAGACGAACCAGAAGCACATTTACACCTGAAAATGCAAAAACAAATTTTACCAATTCTCACCAAAATTTTTCCACGTGTGCAGTTTATCGTAAACACACATTCGCCATTTATTTTGTCGAGTTTGTAAAATACGGTGATTTATGATTTGGAGAAGAGGGTAAGATTGACAAATTTGTCGGAGCTTTCGCCAGATAAAATAAACGAAAACTATTTTGGCAAAGACCTTTCTGATGTTGAAGAAGCAAAAGTCGAATTAAAAGAGTTTGAGCAACTTATAAAAAAATATAGAAATGACGATTTGAGCGAAGAAGAAGAGATTAGAGTTGCAGAACTTGAAGTAAAGTTAAATAAACTTATCCCGTATTTGCTGTCGGACGAGCATTTAATCAAATTCCGTGAAAGCCAAAAATATTTGTACGAATGATAGAAATAAAAAGAAGCAAGCAACCAAGAATTAACTTCAGTTACAAAGACGCTGATATTAAAGAAGCTATCGGAAAAGATTTCTATCATCTATGCTATATTTGCGAAAAATATGACAGAGATTTTGAAATTGACCATTTTAAACCCAAAGGTGAGAACAAAAATTTAACAAACAACTGGGATAATTTGTTTTGTATATGCCAAAAGTGCAATAAAAAACGTCCGAAAAAAGTCAGACAAGAAAATGATATTTTAAATTGTTGCAAAGATAAAGTTGAAAGTCTGATAAATTTGAAATACGACAACGGAATTATTAAAGTTTCGACAACATCAACAGAGCAAAAAGCAAAAAATACAGTCAGTTTTTTAAATTATATTTATAACGGAATAACAACTGTGAAAAAAAGCCACAGAACACCAACGGCAAGACAGGAAGAGATAGGCAAAACGTTAGAAAATTTTGGCATGTTTCATATTTTGTTTACACTTTTAAAAATAGAAAAGTGTAAAGTTTATTTTTGTTATATGAAATATGCCGAACGAAGACTTACTAAACCGCTTTAATAAAATTTATTAAAGAACAAATAAAACTATAAAAGCGGTTTAGTATTATTTAAGGTTTGCTAAAGAGATTTAGTGCGAAATGCGTTTTACACTATTTCAGTTATTCTTTCATTATTTTGGTTGTTAATATTTTGTTATCAGTTTGAAGTTTAATAATATAAATACCTGTTTCAAAACCTGATAAATCAATTGATGTATTTTGACTAACTTCTGTTTTTTCGATTATTGTTTTACCCGTTATGTCAAAAAGTGATATTTTTTGAAAAATATCTTTAGTGAATTCAAAATTTAATTTTCCATTTGTAGGGTTTGGATAAATTGAAATTCCGTTTTGAAGTAATGCTTCAATTCCATTAACAGCAGCATCTACCTGAATGTCGAAGCTGCAAGTCGCTGAATTGTTGGCATTATCGGTAATTGTCCATTCTACTGTTGTTGTTCCAATTGGAAGTTCTGCACCATCCAAAGTAGCTTCATTATTAAAATCATTGCTGGTAGTAAAATCACAATTATCACTGCTTTGGGTTGGGTCAAACTCTGTTCCCGAAACTGTGTAAATTGTTTCCCCATCTTCTAATTGTATAGTTTGGTTTTCTATGCAAGTAATTACAGGGTTTTCAGAATCAAGTGTTAAAACCGCCGCATCGCTCGTAGTATTACCGATTGCATTTGTTAAATAGCAACGGTACTGATAGTTATTCATATCAAGGGTTACACCGCTAATATCTAAAGTTGATGTTGTAACATTAGTATAAACACTGCCGTTTTCAATATTTTCAAAACCACTGCCTTCATCAACTTGCCATTGATAGGTATCGGTATCATCGGCAACAACTGTAAAAGAGACATTGTCGGTTACACAAATATTTGATTGGTTGGTTGGCTGAGTTGTTATTATTGGCGATGTGGATGTGGAAACAAAATTAGAAGTTGTTCCTGTAAGAGCAAAATTATTTAGAGTTCCGTCGAAATTGTTCAACTCATCAAATAATGTAGTAATTGTAGTGTTATTACCGTTAGCTATCCCTTGGTTGAATTTATAATATGCAACCAAATCATTTTGCGGCAGGGTTAATTCATTATCTTTATTATCAGAAATTTCAGTTTCTGTTCTAATATCCGACCAGATTCTAAGTTCGTCAATTGTTCCGTCAAGGCACTGTGATCCAGCCGAATTTCCACCAATAGACATTACATTATCTATTGTAGCAGTAGTAGTTCCAATTCCAACGGTTGTTTGAATTTCACCGTCGATATACACTATTATTTCATTTGTAGTAGCATCATAACTTGCCGCATAATGATATTTTTGTCCGGGTGTTAGAATTTGTTCTGCCTTTTTACTGTATGTTGTGGCGTTTACTTCAACGTAAAATATTAATTGATTATCTATTGATGCTAACGAAACTAAATTATTATCGTCTAGTTGAGCAAATAAAACTCGTGAAAAGGAAGTTTCTGAAATCGAAACTAAGGCTTCTACCGTAAGATTGTTGTTTTCAAGATCCGTAAACAAGGACGGCAGAGTTGTATTTACGTAATCATCTACTCCGTCAAAATCAAGTTCATTACCAAATTGAGCATAACTGTTGATGTTCAAGCTTGTTATGATGAATAATATCATAATTGCTTTAAAAAGTATATTTATCTGTTTCATTTTATAATTATTTAAGGTTAAAATTATTCATTTTTCAATAAACTGTAAATGTTTTTTATAAAAAGTATCTCTTGTTTCTACACAAATTACTATCAATCGAAACAAGCGTATTTTATATAGCTTATGCAAAATAAATAATAAGCTATATTTCAATGATTCGGGTCATTGTAATATGTGGAAAAAACTTTATAATACCTCTTAACTATGGAGGTTTGTCTATTTTCTTCATAATATTTTTATTAGTAAAATGAATTTAATAAAGTAATCCATTAAAATTCCTAACTAAAACTAAATCAGGCGTAAGCAAAATTATTAATTATTAATTATTAATTTTCCATTACTTAGGTTTATGCAAGTATCTGTCTAACCTTTGTCGAAATAGTTTTTCCGTCAGCTTTGCCAGCCATTTGCTTAGAAGCCAAGCCCATAACTTTCCCCATATCTTTCATGCTTGTAGCACCGACTTGAGAAATTATTACTTTTATCGCTGCTTCAATCTCTTCATCACTAAGTTGTTGTGGCAAAAAAACTTCTATATAACCAGCTTCGGCAACTTCTTTCTCGTATAAATCTTCGCGTCCTTGTTCTTTATAAATCGTTGCCGAATCTTTGCGTTGCTTGACAAGTTTCGTAAGTATCTTTAATTCAGTAGTTTCAGCAATGTCTCCTGTTGCGCCATCGGCAGTCTTTGCCAACAACAATTCACTTTTCACTGCTCGCAATGCCATCAGCTTATCGGCTTGTTTGGCTTTCATTGCGGTTTTTATTTCGGTGTTAATTTTATCTATTAAACTCACGTTGTGTTTTTTTATGTAAATGAACCAAATTTAAACTGATAGTTAAGGTCTAAGTAATGGAAAATTAATAATTTTGCTTACGCCTGATTTAGTTTTA
>JAOZMU010000055.1:6439-11562 GCA_029934165.1 Bacteroidales bacterium | reverse complement strand
AATTAACAACTTAGGTTAATAAAAAGCGTAAGAACTTTTGTAAGAGTACTTACAATATACAATTCTTTTTTTGACACATTAAAGATTCTAAAAAATGAAAAAAACAAATTAAAAAATTGTAAAACGTCTATTTTCTTTATAGTTTTGTAGCGTGTCAACAGAAAATAGTCAAAATAATTGACGAAACCATAAATCATTTGTACTACAATTTACTGTTTATCAGTTCAATAGTAAATATTTGTCTCAATATTGAAAAGTGTTAACACTTATTGTTAAAAAATGTTTTTTTTGATAAAAGCAAGTTCAATTTTCTGAAGCTAATTTTTTTTTGTAATTTGCAGACGCAAAAAACATAAGAATACCTATTATTTTTTTGGAGAGGTGGCCGAGTGGTCGAAGGCGCACGCCTGGAAAGTGTGTATTCCGCGTGAAACGGAATCGTGGGTTCGAATCCCACCCCCTCCGCTGGTTATAAAACCACAGAGAATCTGTTAATTTAAAATTTTACGTTCAATCAAATCAAAAAACAAACCATGAAAAAATTATTTGCGCTATTAGCAGTAATCGGGATGCTGACACTTGGAGCATCAAGTTTTGCTATTGCTCAGGACGAAGGAGCAGACTCAACAGTAACTGAGGAAACTGCCGACACGACAGCAGAAGAAGAAGCTGTCGTAGAAGAAGCTGTAGAAGAAACAACGGTTGTCGCAGAAGATGAAAACACTGGCAACACAGAAGAAGAACAAGAAATCCATCAAGTCATTAAACAGAAGTTTATTGAAGGTGGTGCCGGATTTATGGGTGTTGTTCTTTTGGCACTTATTTTAGGTCTTGCGCTCGTTATCGAACGTATCATTTACCTAAACTTAGCTTCGACAAACGCTAACAAACTCATCCGCAAAGTAGAAGACGCTTTGGAATCGGGTGGAGTAGAGGCAGCAAAAGAAGTTTGCCGTAGCACTCGCGGACCAGTAGCAAGTATTTTCTACCAAGGTCTCGACCGCTTCAACGGAAAAATGGACAGCATCGATATGGTAGAGAAATCTGTCGTTTCTTACGGTGGAGTTCAAATGGGGCTTCTTGAAAAAGGACTTAGCTGGATTTCGTTATTTATCGCACTTGCACCAATGCTCGGGTTTATGGGTACAGTAATCGGTATGATTGACGCATTTGATAACATCCAAGCAGCCGGTGATATTTCTCCACAAATTGTAGCACAAGGTATCAAAGTAGCACTTATCACAACAGTATCTGGTCTTGTAGTAGCAATTATTCTGCAAGTATTCTATAATTATCTGTTAGCAAAAATCGACGGTATTGTTAATTCAATGGAAGATGCGTCAATTTCGCTTGTGGACATTCTAGTTAAATACACTCAAAAAAATAAATAGATATGCAAAAATTAGCAAAAATATTGACTATCGTGCTGATTTTAAGCATGGCAGTGTCGATAGTCCTAACAGGGTTGTTTTATTTTGGAGGAATAGTACCAGAAACTATCGATTCAAATTTCCCTGAACCAATATGGACAAACCAATATCTTTTCTGGGCAAAACTATTATTTGGAATTGGTGCCATTATTGCTATTATTTTTCCAATAATATCTTTTGTTAATACATTGATACACAATCCAAAACAAGCAATGCGTAGCGTTGGTGGATTAGTATTTTTTGGATTAGTAATATTTATCGCCTATATCGTTGCAGACGACACAGTGTTGAATATTACAGAATACAAAGGAAGCGACAATGTAGCTTCGACATTGAAAATGGCTGGAACTAGCCTCTACACAATGTATTTTTTAGGTGGAATTGCAATTTTTGCAATCATCTTAACAGAGATTATGAAAGTATTCAAATAGTAATTTTATTACAATACGGGGAGCAATTCCCCGTATTTTCAATTAACCAAATAAAGCGAAAAATAATATGGCTCGAAGAGAACTACCAGAAATTAATGCCGGTTCGATGGCCGACATCGCTTTCCTGTTGCTTATCTTCTTTCTTGTTACAACTACAATGGATGTAGATTCGGGGTTGATGCGTAAACTTCCGCCTATGGAAGATGAAAAACCAGATAAACCGCCAGAAGTAAGAGAAAGAAACGTTTTCGTTGTTCTTATCAATAAAAGAAACGACCTCCTCGTAGAAGGAAGACCAATGGTTATCACTGAATTAAAAGAAGCTACAAAAGAATTTATTACAAATCCGAGAAACAAAAAGAACTTATCAGAAAAAACGAGCAAAGTAGTTCCTTTTTTCAATAAAGTTGATGTTTCAAAGGGTGTTGTTTCTTTACAAAACGACCGAGGTACTTCGTATGAGAAATATGTCGAAGTGCAAAATGAGTTGATGGCAGCATACAACGAATTGCGCAACGATATTGCGAAATCAAAATTTAGTCGGTTTTATGACGAGTGTAACGAAGATCAACAGAATGCGATTCGTAAAATTTACCCACTTTCGATATCGGAAGCCGAACCTAAAAATTACGGAGGAAAATAGATATGTCAAAATTTAGAAAAAAGGGAAAGGGTAGAACACCCGGAATTTCGACAGCCTCGCTACCAGATATCGTGTTTATGTTGTTATTCTTTTTTATGGTTTCGACAACCATGCGAGAAGTCGAGCTAAAGGTAAAAGTTTCCATGCCTGAGGCAACAGAAGTGAAAAAAATCGAAAAGAAATCTCTGGTAAGTTATATTTACATTGGTCCACCAACAAGTGGTTACCAAGCAAAATATGGTACAGAACCAAGAATTCAGCTTAACGACAGAATGTCGGGACTACGCGATATTGACCAATATATTACAAGCGAAAGAGAACAACGCGATGAAAACGAAATTCCGTACATGACAACTTCTTTGAAAGTAGATAGAACCGTTCAAATGGGGATTATCACCGACATTAAACAGGAGTTACGGAAAAGTGATGCCTTGAAAATCAATTACTCATCAAGAAAAAAAGTCGATTTATAAGAAAACTTTTTGTTGAAATAAACATAAAAAACGCTACTTTCCATTTATGAAAGATAGCGTTTTTTCGTTTCTTATAAGTACTCTTAGTAATGGAAAATTAATAATTAATAATTTTCCATTACTTATATGAAACATGCCGATAAAATTCAGATTGATTTGTATTACCTTTGTTATGTTGCATAATGAGACTGTTTTTGTACTTGGTTTATAACTATCTCAAAGATACAATATTATGTCGAATTATGCAACTTTTTTGCATCTGCAACAGCTTGATACTCAAGGTGTTATTGAGGTCAGAAACTTGAGCAAATCATTGTCTCAATATTAAAAAGTGCAGGGCATTTAGCACAATAGTTATAAAAACAAGAAAAGATGACAATAAAACAATTTATAGAGCGGATTGGCGATTTGGTTGGAAAAGACGATTTGAAAACAGCGATTGCCGAACTGAGAAATCTTTTGCAGAAAAGCAAAAGTCTTGACGAGGTGATAGTTCATTCGGCACGATATAACGATTTGATGAAGCAAATCCGACAAGGAACAATTAGTTTTGAAGATGCAGATATTAAAAAAACCAAACTCAGATATGCGGTTTTGGATATGGCACGAGAAATTGAAACCGAAATTGAAAACAAGCCAGAGCTTGAAAGCGAGGTTGATGAGATTTTGGCTAAAAATGCTACTTATTTTGATTATTCGATAAACCAAACCCACAGCGGAACGGGAGACAACGTTGGGCGCGATAAAATTACAAGGAAATAGATATGACAGAATTAAACCAAACCCACAGCGGAACTGGCGATAATGTTGGCAGGGACAAGATTGAAAATATCCATAGGATTAATTCAATTGATACAACTGGCGACAATAACATTATCATACAAGGAACTGATGCCGAGAACATAAGCATAAGTTATACAATTACTTTTGATGATTTTACGCAACGGTTTATAAAAGATAAAAACAGAGAAATTGATAATCTTTATAAGCAGATTGGCGAGCTGCGAGAACTGGGCGATTATAAAGGACAAAAAATAAGAGAAAAAGAAAATCGGTTGCAGCAAAGCATACAAGACAGAAGCCGATTGGAAAACCAAGTGAAGGAGTTGGTAGAAAGTGCGACAAAGATAGATTTCTCGGCAACAAACGACGATTTGTACCAAGAGGCATACACCGAATTATTGAAAGGTAATCTGGACAAGACTCTTGAGCTGTTGAATGAAGATGTACTTGCAAGAAAAGAAGCTCAGATAGCGAAAAAACATAAACAAGAAAACAAACAACTTGCTAACAGACGGATTTTGAGTGCTAAAGCCTTTGCCATGAAAAACAAGTTTGAAAAAGCCGATGAAAACTACGCAAAAGCAATTGAGCTTGAACGAAGCCTTGAAAACTTATTTTACTATGCCCTCTTTCTTCAAAAGCACAACCAATTTGACCAAGCTATTCTGCTTTACACGGAGGTTTTAAAAATAGAAAGTTTGTCTTTAGATGAAAAGGCTACTACTTTGAATAATTTGGCAGCTTTACAATCGGATAAAAATGAATTTGCGGCGGCAGAAGAAAAATACGAAGAGTCTCTTGAGATAAGAAGAGAACTTGCCAAAGAGAACCCAAGAACGTATTTGCCTTATGTGGCTGGTACTTTGAACAATTTGGCTAATTTACAATCGGATAAAAATGACTTTACGGCGGTAGAAGAAAAATACGAAGAGGCTCTTGAGATTTATAGAGAACTTGCCAAAGAGAACCCAAGAACGTATTTGCCAGATGTGGCGACGATTTTGAACAATTTGGCGGTTTTACAAAAGGCTAAAAATGAATTTGCGGCGGCAGAAGAAAAATACGAAGAGGCTCTTGAGATACGAAGAGAACTCGCAAAAGAAAACCCAAGAACGTATTTGCCAGATGTGGCGATGACTTTGAACAATTTGGGCGAATTGTATAGAACTGATAATGATTTTAAGCAGGCAGAACCAATCTTAAACGAAGCCTTGCAGATTTATAGAGAACTCGCAAAAGAAAACCCAAGAACGTATTTGCCAGATGTGGCGACGACTTTGAACAGTTTGGGCGAATTGTATAGAACTAATAATGATTTTAAGCAGGCAGAACCAATCTTAAACGAAGCCTTGCAGATTTATAG
>JAOZMU010000055.1:6051-6339 GCA_029934165.1 Bacteroidales bacterium | reverse complement strand
AGGCTAAAAATGAATTTGCGGCGGCAGAAGAAAAATACGAAGAGGCTCTTGAGATTTATAGAGAACTTGCCAAAGAGAACCCAAGAACGTATTTGCCAGATGTGGCGACGATTTTGAACAATTTGGCGGTTTTACAAAAGGCTAAAAATGAATTTGCGGCGGCAGAAGAAAAATACGAAGAGGCTCTTGAGATACGAAGAGAACTCGCAAAAGAAAACCCAAGAACGTATTTGCCAGATGTGGCGATGACTTTGAACAATTTGGGCGAATTGTATAGAACTGATAATG
>JAOZMU010000055.1:0-5951 GCA_029934165.1 Bacteroidales bacterium | reverse complement strand
ATTTTAAGCAGGCAGAACCAATCTTAAACGAAGCCTTGCAGATTTATAGAGAACTCGCAAAAGAAAACCCAAGAACGTATTTGCCAGATGTGGCGACGACTTTGAACAGTTTGGGCGAATTGTATAGAACTAATAATGATTTTAAGCAGGCAGAACCAATCTTAAACGAAGCCTTGCAGATTTATAGAGAACTTGCCAAAGAGAATCCAAGAACGTATTTGCCTTATGTAGCTGGGACTTTGAACAATTTTGCGCTTTTACAATCGGATAAAAATGAATTTGCGGCGGCAGAAGAAAAATACGAAGAGTCTCTTGAGATAAGAAGAGAACTTGCCAAAGAGAACCCAAGAACGTATTTGCCTGATGTGGCTGGTACTTTGAACAATTTGGCTAATTTAAAATCGGATAAAAATGAATTTGCGGCGGCACTCGAAAAATACGAAGAAGCTCTTGAGATAAGAAGAGAACTTGCCAAAGAGAATCCAAGAACGTATTTGCCAGATGTGGCGACGACTGTAATAAATCTGAGTATTTTTTATGTTGAATCTGTTCCTGATAAAGAGAAATCTATTGCTTTGGCAATGGAAGCGGTTAAATTACTACTGCCTGTTTATAAGCAAGTTCCATATTTGGAGAATTATTTAAAAACAGTCCTGCAAGTATTGCAAGCAAATGGTGTTGATTTGGATGAGTTGATGAATGCCCAAAACACAAATCCGTAGGGGCAATCTCTTGTGTTTGCCCAAAAGGCAACTAAGGTCTTAGACCTATTACGTTAATTTAAAACGTAAGCACTCAAACAAAAGTTTTTACTTATTTGCATGCCTGTAATTTGCTGATAGTTAGAGTTTTACCGAATTGCGTAAGCAACACTAATTAGGTCTTAGACCTTATATGTTTTTTATGGGTGGTATTTGGCTTTTATGCTTGTGGTCTGTGTGTTGCTTTATGTTTTAGGCAAAAGCGGTTTGGCAGGGCTTCTTATCAGTCGCTCGCCAAACCGCGCTAAAAATCGCATGGCAACAAACCATGCTTTGTGGAAAACCTTAGTGTATAATTTCTATTTTTCTATTTATCACCTCATTTTTGGTGTGTATTTGAATGAAATATACGCCAGATTTCAATGATTCTGTGTTTAAAATATAATGCTTATCGGTTGAGCTTTTCTCAAAACATAATTTTCCAAAGACATCAATTAATCTAACGGTATAAGGCTCGCTAAATTTAGTTTCTATGTTTGCAAAAGTATTTGCAGGATTCGGGTAAATAGCAATGTTTGAGGTGTTTGGCATTTCGATAGAACTTGTTCCGTGTTGATAAAAATCTATGGTCATGCGCTCGCCACTCGAATTTATTCCGCCTCTGGAAGTAAAGTTAAAAACCATTCCTGTTGTATCTGTGTTATCTTCGAGTTCGAAAATAATACGAAGTGCTTCTCCTTGAAGAACAACATCTTGCGTGTTATCTCGGGTTACCCCGATGTGTAATTTCGCGTTAATTGCATCTAGTTTTGTAAATTTTATTAAGTCAGTGCCAATACCTCCTAAATCACTGTTTTCTAAATCTACTGTAATGCTTTCATTTATAAGCGAATTTACATCTCCTGTTATCTGAAACTCCATGCCAAAACCATAGAGAGGCAATAAGTTATCTTCGGCTTCAATGATTGTAGCATACTGATTATTACCAATATACACAATTTCTGTTAACATTTCAATATCAGCTTTAGAGTTTGAAAGTTCCGATTTACTATGCGTCTCGCTAAAGTTGTTTTCGATAGCCGTTATATCGTTGCTATTCACAATGCCATCTCCGTTGCAATCGCTGTGTTTTGCATCGCCAACGCTCGGCAAAGAGTTACCCCAATCGACGGAAAATTGCTCTTCCCAAAGAATGCTAGAATTGTTTCGAGGAAGCCCTAACTCGTTATAATAAATTCCAATAGGCAAAAGGTCATAAATTGTAACTTCGCCATCATAATCGGTGTCTCCTGCCCAAGCGCAATCGGTCAGATGAATTATCAAATCATTGCTTTCGGTACAATAATCGGCAGCAACTGTCCAAGTCAGCGTGTTATCGCCATGAGCAAGGTTTGTAACTTGCGTTGTAGCGTTATTTTCGTTTTCAAAAGTGGCTATTCCGTTTGTTGTCCAAGTGCCAGTACCAAAAATTGGCGCGATAGCCGAAACTGTTGTTCCGTCGTGGCAAAGCTCTTGCATTTCGCCGGCTATTGCTGGTGATACAGAGTCGTTTATGATGTACAATGTGTCATAATGGTTGCAAATATCGTGTCGAACACGCCAGACTAAAATATTTGTGCCATGTTGCAAGTTTTGTGCAGTTGCGTTTGCCATGTGCGAAAACGGAATAACGCCACCTCCTTGAAACACAGTCCACGAGCCATATCCGGGTATTGGCGAACCAGCGTTTAGTTGCGCAATGCTTGAGCAGCTTGTAAAATCCTCGCCGGCGTTTCCAATGACCTGATTATTTAAAACTGTCATTTCGGCAAATGTAGAACATAAACCTTTAGAAATTGTCCATTTGAAGTTATTTGTACCAAAATCAAAGCTATCTACCGTTGTATTGAAAAGCGTTTCGTCGGCAAAAGTTGCTCCGCCAGTTTCTACTGTCCAAACACCATTTCCTACAATTGGTTCGTTGCCTTGAAGCGTTTGTGCTTCGCCACAAATAGTTAAGTTTGAGCCAATTGTAGCCATTGTACCACGATTACTGACCACTGCCATCTGTGCCGAATCGCTGCAACTATTTTTATTAACATGCCACTGAAAAATATTCGTTCCCATATCTACATCAATAACTTGAGTTTGAAAATATGTCGGAAACAGAATATCGCCATAACCAGAAACTACTGTCCAAAGCCCTGTTACTAAATGATTTGAACCTAATAAAGTCGAATAATTTTCGCAAGTAGTATCGTTTTCGGCGGTGGTTACAAAAAGTTGATTATTTGCAATTATTATAGTATCAACCAAAGTACAATTATTATAACTTATGCTCCAAGTTAATTCGTTATTTCCGTTTATTAAATTAGAAACCGTTGTCTGAAAGTTTGTTGGCGACTCGAATATGGCATTACCCGACAAAGTATTCCAGTTTCCGCTCCCTTGCATTGAGTTGTTGGCGTTTAGCTCTGCCGAAGGTTCGCAAACAATTTGGTCTGCTCCAGCGTATGGTAGTGTTGGTAACTGAAGTGTAACTATCGTAGTATCAGCGTTTTGGCAGCCATTTTTCGTAACAAACCATCGAAAATAATTTGCACCTGCATCAAGGTTGTTGACACGCGTTAGAAAACTACTTTCGCTCTCGACAACAGCACTGCCATCGTTGATAACACTCCATTGTCCATAACCCGGAGATGGACTTGCGCCCTGAATCGTATCAATCTGGTTGCAAGTCGATTGGTCGAAGCCGGCATGCGTTGTAAAATAGTTATTAACCATTATAATTTCGTCCGAAACATCGCAAGTTCCATCGCTAACTTTCCACTGAAAAACATTTTGTGCTGGCGGACTAAGGATATTTTCTACCAAAGTATTTGGCGAATGTAGGTCGACAAATTCGCCACCACCAGACACCAAAGTCCATGTTCCTGTTGCATTTGCGGGAACATCGGAAGCGTTTAGTTTAGCAAAACTTGCACATACAACCGAATCGTTTCCGGCAAAAACATAAAATACATCGTTTACCTTAAAAAGAGAATCTGTATCTGCGCAGCCACCATAAGTTATTGTCCAATAAAACATATTATCTCCAAGTCCAAGCATAGCATCGGTATTTGGCGATTCTGGTGTGTAGATATTTGCTGCTACGTTAGAACAAGTCCATAAGCCGTTACCCGGATATGGCAAATTTGCTGCAAGTTGTGCAACTCCGCAGTCAAAAAGCCCGATGCCAGTTTGTGCTTTAATTTTATTGTATGTTACTTCAACAGTGTCTGTTGCTGTGCAGTTTTCTAGCGTTACTGTCCACAAAAAACGATTTGTTCCAAAATTAACGTCAGAAACTGTTGTGATAGATAAAGTGGGATTTGCAATATTTCCTGTGCCAGTAAGTGGCGACCATCTGCCGTTACCAATTGTTGGCTCTTGAGCAGAAATTAAAAAATCATCGCAAACAATTGTATCGGCTTGTGCAGTTGCTATTACGTAGTTGCTCTGCAATATGATATTATCCGACGAGGTGCAACCATTAACAACAGTTTCCCATTCCAATTCGGCTGGATTGTTATCGCCAACATCTACGTAAGAATTGTATAAATCTGGCGATAAAATATCAGCATTTCCTGAGATTAGTGTCCAAGCTCCATATCCAGGAATCGGATTCATAGCACTCAGGCTAAAGCGCAACGCACAACTTCCTGTTTGGTCGTTGCCTGCAAATGCTTGAATTAGATTGTTGTAAATCATTACTTCGTCTTCCAACAAGCAATCGCCTAGAGAGATAGACCATGTAAATTTGTTTGCACCAATACCCAAATTTGTTACCAGTGTATTTTTGTCATTTGGACTAACAATTTGTCCACCGCCAAATGTTGTTCGCCACTCGGCTGTTCCAAGTGTTATTTCGTTTGCATAGAGATTTATTTCATTTCCGCAAATTATTGAATCGCGCCCTGCAAAAGGTGTTGAGGGTAAGTCGTTTACGACTATCATTGTGTCTCGATACAAACAACCGTTTTTGTCGACAACCCACTCAAATTTATTTTCGCCTAACATTAAATCATAAACTGGAGTATTAAAAACTGATGAGTCTAAAATTGTTGATTCCACATTATCAATAATATACCAAATCCCAATTTCGGAAGCTCCCGAAAAGCCCAGCGTTGAATTACTATCGCAAACTTCTTTAGTTCCACCGGCATAAACTTGAATATAACTACTTAATATTACGATGGTGTCGTTATGAGTACACAAGTCATTATCGACAGACCAAATAAGGGTCAACGGTGCTGTGTTTACAATATTTATTACCTCAGAATTATACGCAGACGGTGTAATAATTTCGCCTAAGCCCGATGAACGTGTCCATTCGCCAGTATAGGGAGCTGGTGCGTCGGCAAAAAGTTGAACCTCTCGACCACAAATTGTCGAGTCTGCGCCAGCGTTTGGTTTTGGAGGTAAATTATTGGTAATGATTATGTTATCGGAAAAACTACAACCACTTTGTTGCACTGTCAGTTGGAAAGTATTTTGTCCTAAATCCAGATTTCTAACCCACGTGGTAAGCTCGTCGTTTGTGCCAATTTCCGCGCCTGAAGTCGTTTCCCAAGAGATTGTCGCATCGCCAATTTGAGGAAAATAAATCCCATTGAGCAAGGTATCGAAACTACAAATTTCGGCGTTTTGTCCAGCCTCGACAACAAATTCGTTGTTGGTTATCAGAACTTCTGTGAACGAATTATCTGAGTCTATTGTCCAACGAATTGTATTTGTCGTTTGTAGCAAAACCGAAACATTTGTTTCATAAGCAGTTGGACTATCGACAGAGCCTTCTCCACTTTGCACCGACCAAATTCCGCTGCCAAAAGCTGGGTCGGCAATAAGTGCTACAATATCCTGACAGATAATGGTATCTTGTGCAGGCGAGATGATTTGCGCTTTACCTTGTTGCGCCCCCAAAATAAAAAGAGACATCAATAGCCACAGCATAATAAATGTTTGTCGCTGCTGCCATCGAGAATGCGAGTTTAATACGTTATTTTTCATGTGTTTATGTTTAGTTATTATTTTTGAAAATTATAAGTTTCATTATAAATACTTGTATAAAAGTTTTTATACCAAGTCGGTATTGAAATATAGAAAATTAATTCAATAATTATATGATATTCAGTTTATTAAATAAACTTAACTATATTTGAAAATTAGACTTTGGTCAAAATTTACTAACCAAAAAAAATATTATATTGATTTTCAATGCTTTATGAATTG
>JAOZMU010000054.1 GCA_029934165.1 Bacteroidales bacterium | reverse complement strand
TAGTTTTAGTTAGGAATTTTAATGGCTTACTTTATTAAATTCATTTTATCTAAGAATCTTTTTTTGTATGAAATATTTTGTTTTTATCCTTCTATTTTTGGCAATATCCCCTGCCTTTTGTCAAGAACAAATACGCACACTTCCCGTTTTCAAGGGTCGGTCGGCATTCGCATTTAGCAACGAATGGCAATATTTATCTAGCGATATTTACCTATTCAATGTCGATGCTTTTGAACCACTCGTGAACGAAATTGCGAAAATAGAAAAAGAAAAAAAAGGTAAAAAGTGGCGTTGGAAAAAAGACACCGAATATATTGAATATCTGTTTATTACAGCCGGAATCAAAGATGTGAAATTTTTTGGCGAAAACCTGATTTACCCAATATTCAATTTCCAGATTGAGAATAAAGATAAAAAATACAAAACTTCAATTACTGCCTCGTCCGAAGAAATACGTATTATTGACAATCTACCACTTGCCTCAACAAACGATTTGGTCGAAGCCGAAATTGTAGGAGAAATAGTAACATCTAAACAAAGAAACAAATTCAATAATCTTATAGCAAGCCAGTTGAGTAACATTGCCTTAATTTCAAATCCATCGGCGGCTGTGTTGAAGTTGGTCGGCGAGCTTGGCGAGTTTATGAAAAGCAAATCCAAAGGCAAACAATACCGTTTTAGCTCAACAATAAGGCTCTACGAAGGACAAAATTTCAACGAAAGATTGCATTCCATTAATATTTATGTGTTTACACCCTCCAATTTACAAAAAGTTGAAATTAACACCGAAAAATTGAGATTCTTTTTGGATTCGACAGAAGCACAACACATTGATTTTGTGAAAATTACCGACTTAATTGATTATAGAGAATATCCATACATTGTGGTTGCAAACTACAAATCGAAATACGAAACAGAGCCAGTTATCGGCGACCAAATAAATTTTGAATACATCGAAAAACGGCGAAGCGTGATAAAAGAAGCCTATGAAAATGAATTAATATCCAAGGATACTTACGTACAGGAGTTAGAATTGATTGAATTTTTAGATGCTTTTGCCCAATTAAAACTTAATATTAATGCCTATAAATTAAACTACGACAGTGATGTAAGTAACAGTTTTGCGAAAAATTATTATCTTATTCTTCGCGATTACAGAGAGTTACGAATGATTTATAATATGCGTCTTCGAGAGTTTAGAGCGAGCAAATTATTTGCAAATCAATTCAAATCGAAATACGAGTCAATTCTCGTCAACGCACAAATATACTTAGAAGGAAACACTAGCCTGCGAAATATTCGCGAGTTGGTAAACACGCTATTTGAGTTTGAGACAAATCATAAAAAGCTAACCAGCGACAACCGCGAGGCATACCTCCGAAAACTTTACGCCGTAGATTTGCCCGAGAAAGAGAAAGCCTCGGAAGAGATGAAAGACATTCGTAAAATTATCCAAATACTTGAAGCAGACCAGTATAGACTTATCTTTGCAAAAAAAGTCAAAGAATTAAACAAAATGTCTGCCAACGAAAAAACGCTCACAAAAAAGAACGAATTACTTGTAAACCAAGAAGCTACAAACTGTCTATACTGTCGCGAAAAAATGAACGAAGCAATTTTGGGATACAACGCTCGCTATGAGAATTATCTGCTCGAAAATGCAAAACTCGAAACACGCAATATCGTTGCAGATGCAAAAGATAAATTATATTATTCCACCAAAAAAGAATCTTGCATAAAACAACACTTTCGCGACGACTATCCCGACGAAGTCCCGACACACATAAAATTTTTGCAAGACGAGCTTAACGAATTGAGTGTTAAAATCATAGAGACGATGAAAACCATCGACATTGATATAATAACTTTTTCGTTAGAACAAATCCGAGAACACAATAATGATATTCAAAACCGAATCCACGAAATTAAAGATGGATTAGAAAGAATTTGCAAAAAAGAAAAAGCACTCTGCGATTGCGAATAGTTAGTGCGTAATGAATGAATCGTAAAACACAAACCCAATGAAAACCCTCAGCCCGCGAATTATTTTGGCATTGTTATTTATTTTTACTGCATTCTTAGGTCGCAGTCAATCAAAACTTTGGCGGCTAGGAACAGCATTGACAGAACCGAAAAAAGAACTTTCGTTTGGAATTTTCACGCCATTGTCCTACGGATTAACGAGCCGTGTAGAATTACAAACGCACCCGATTGTATTTGCAGCCGCACCAAACATTGGCGTAAAAGTAAACTGGAAAAAGGACGATATATATATCGCAACCCGCCATGCCATTCATTATCCAACGCTTGGACTTGGAATAGCAAAATCCATGTCGCTAACCTATCCACCTTTTTACAACGACGGCGATACAATTTTGCCATTCTCGTCCGAAGTCCCTAACCTTTTGGTGTTTACAAATGAAATCTTGTTTAGCACTTGGCTAACAAAAAGCGGACCTTGTCGTCCCAGACCAGACAATTTATTGACACTGAAAATAGGATTATTACTGGCATCTAACTCACAGGACACTACACTGATGCCGGTTTTCGATGACCCGATTGTGTTTCAACGAGCAGCCACTTTTTATCATAAACCAGTTTGGTATGTTGGTCTCGATTTAGACGGCAGCTTGTTTGGCGGAACAACCAATTTCTGCGTAGATATTGACTTTAAATCGGTTAATTGGGCAATCGAATACTGGGCAATCGAACATAAAGCCCTACTGTATTTGCCTATGGCAGAGCGCATGGCACTTCTTGTTGGGTATAAATTTAGCTATGGCTCATATCCAACAGGAAACAAAATCTTTGTTATGCCTTTTGTCGATTTTCGGTGGCACATAAAATTCAAAACAAAAAAAACAAAAGGAGAAATATAAAAAAAACAAAAAAAAGTTTTTTGAATATAAAAAAAGCAATATATTTGCATTCTCGAATTGCGGATGTGGCGTAATTGGTAGCCGCGCTAGACTTAGGATCTAGTGCCGAGAGGCGTGGGGGTTCGAGTCCCTTCATCCGTACAAAGCTTAAAGGCAAACACAAAAACAACCGCTTCACTGCCGATGTAATAATCGAAAGTAAAGCGGTTTTTTTATTACAATAATTGAAACATCACGAAAATCAATAAATCTGTTTACAAAATGAATATTCTGAAGGAAAAAATTGACGAACTGAATGTAAACTTAAAAGTTACGGTAACAAAAGAAGATTATAAAGACGAGGTTGACGCTTCGTTACGCAAACACCGTAAAACGGCTAAAGTTAGCGGTTTTCGTCCAGGCAAAGTGCCGATTGGACTAATTCGTAAAACGGCTGGAAAAGCAATTATTATTGAAGAAGTTAATAAACTTATCGGTAATAAATTGAACGAGTTTTTGACTGCCGAAGAAGAACATTTTTTGGGCGAGCCGATGCCTTCAAACACAATTAAAGACAAAATAGATTTCGATAATGACGAATCATTTGAATTTAATTTCGATTTGGGTTATGCTCCAAAATTAGAATTGAATTATAAAGAGATGGAATCAATTCCATACTACAAAGTCGATGCAACAGCCGAGATAATTGACGAGCACATCAAAACTATTTTATTGAAAAACGGTAAATCCGTTGAGAAGGACACTATTAGCGATAAATCAATGGTAAAAGCCAATGTAACAGCGGTAGTTGAGGGCGAAGAAGAGCCTTATGCAGTTAAAGATGTTGTTTTTTTAGTTAATAAGATAAAAGACGAAGAAACCAAAAATCTTTTCGTTGGTGCTATTGTTGGAGCCGAAATTCGTGTCAACTTCATGAAATCTTTTGATAATAAAACAGAAGTTACTTCTCTTCTGAAACTTGAAAAAGAGTCGCCACTAATTAATGATGATTATAATGTTGTCGTTAATGAAATAACCGAGCATGAAGAAGCCGAATTGTCGCAAGAGCTTTATAATCAACATAATAAAGAAGGTAATATAACCTCAGAAGAAGAGTTTCGTGCCGCAATAAAAGAAGACATCGAAATGTCTTTCATTAGTTCGAGTGTGTTTAAATTTGGAGCTGATGCTCGCGAATACTTGAACGCAAACATCAAAATAGACTTGCCTGTCAAGTTTGTCGAACGATGGCTACGATACAGAAATGAGAAAGTGTCAGACGCCGATTTTGTAAAAGAATTCCCTTTTATTCTCAACGAGTTACGCATGTCCGTTTTAAAAACTGCTGTTTTAAAAAAAGCGAATCAAAAAATAAAAATCAGCGAAGACGAAATGTTAGAAGAGGCGAAGACGATGATATATTATCAATTTTCGCAGTATGGTGTTGCAGATATACCAGAACATCTATTGGAAGAGCAAGCAAAAAAATTGCTTGATGATGAAAAGCAGAAAAACAACTTAGCAGAAAACATTACGGATAGAAAATTCACGGCAGTTTTGTTTGACGCAATGGAGAAAGAAGAAAGAGTAGTAAGCAAAAAAGAGTTTATGGCTTTGGTTTCTCCTGAAGTTGAAGACGAAAAAGTTGTTGAAGACGCTGTTACTGAAGATGTTGCTATTGAAGACACTGTTACTGAAGACGTTATAGATGCTGACATCGTAGAATAGAACAATGCACAAATCATAATAAAGTAACGATTAAAGAATAAATTGGAATTAAGGTCTAAGACCTAATTAGTGTTGCTTACGCAATTCTGTAAAACTCGAACTATCAGCAAATTACAGACATGCAAATAAGTAAAAACTTTTGTATGAGTGCTTATTGGCGCAATTATTTTTTCGTCATCAAACTTTTAAAGGAGAAGATAACTGATAAATAAATATAAATTCTTGTTGTTGTTTAATTGTTACTAAATATAAACCATTAGGAAGGAAAAATTATGATACCACAAGACGAGTTTAAAAAATACGCTACAAAACATCAAGGGATAAGCACAACATCTCTACACAAATATACGTCGATTTATAATAATTATATCTCGCCAACAATTATCGAAGAGCGGCAAATGAATATCGCATCTATGGATGTTTTCTCGCGCTTGATGATGGATAGAATAATCTTTTTAGGATTGCCAATTGATGATTATGTTGCAAATATTATTCAGGCTCAATTATTATTTCTTGAGTCTTCGGATCCGTCTAAAGATATTCAAATATACTTTAACACACCCGGCGGCTCTGTCCATGCTGGATTAGGAATATACGATACAATGCAGTACATCAGCTCGGATATTGCAACAATATGCACCGGAATGGCTGCATCTATGGGAGCTGTTTTGCTGACTGCCGGAACAAAAGGCAAACGTTCTGCTCTAAAACATTCGCGAATAATGATACACCAACCACTCGGAGGTGCATCTGGACAAGCATCTGATTTAGAGATTACTGTACGAGAGATAGTGAAATTGAAAGGCGAATTATACGATATTATTGCAAATCATAGCGGAAACACAATAGAAAAAGTGGAAGCAGACAGCGACCGCGATTATTGGATGACCTCTGAAGAAGCAAAAGATTACGGCATGATTGACGAAGTATTAGTACGCGGGAAATAAGGTCAATGACCTATTTTTACCAAACTTTGGACTGGGTATTAGTTATTCACGCTAATAAATGTGTAAAAGCATTTCAATCAGTGAATTAATATAAAAAAGCCGACATCAGTTTTGATTGTCGGTTTTTTTTTGCAAAAGGTTAGGATAAATATTTTGCAGATAAATTTTACCTGATTACTTTATTTGCAGAAAACCAGAATAAGTATTTAGTAAAACGCTAAATTGTTGATTATCTGGATTTTAAACAAATTAACACATGTTGTGTCTTCATCTGATAATCAAATAATTAGCGGTTGTCAGAAAAATACTTCCAACTTTTCAGTTATTTATATAACTTTGTAAAACTTACACTAAATGTCTTGTACTTTTTAATATTTAGACGACGATTTACTATTTGACTGAAAATCAGCAATAAACAGCAAATAATGGTATAGGTTAATTTAATTTTCGTTCTAAAGAACTTATAATATTTAAAATAGTGGCTTTAGTGTTTCTATTCAGCTTAATGACAGCTTGTTAATGAGAACAGAAGTATCCGAATTTAATAGCTGACGCATAATTACGAAAAATAGCATAAAGAAATATTGTATGACAAAAAGAAAAACCGTCGATTCTTGCTCATTTTGTGGGCGAAAACGAAGCGAAGTTCAAATTCTTATCAGTGGAATTTCTTCGTATATTTGCGAAAACTGTATCGAGCAGGCAAGTTCAATCATAAAAAACGAATTACAATCGTCATCTGCGAGTATCAGTGAGTTACGTCTGATGAAGCCAATCGAAATAAAAAATCACATAGACCAATATGTTATCGGACAAGACGAAGCAAAAAAAGTTCTGTCTGTCGCGGTTTATAATCATTATAAACGAATTACTTTCAACAAAAAGCACGCTGGCGACGATGATGTTGAAATTGAAAAATCGAATATTATTCTTGTCGGACGAACAGGAACAGGCAAAACATTGTTAGCTCGTACAATTGCTAAAATGCTTAAAGTACCATTCACGATTGTTGATGCAACAGTCTTAACAGAAGCAGGTTACGTAGGCGAAGATATTGAAAGTTTGCTAACACGTTTGCTTCAAGCCGCAGATTACGATGTGAAAGCAGCCGAAAAAGGCATAGTTTTCATTGATGAAATTGATAAAATTGCTCGTAAAGGCGACAATCCGTCCATTACGCGCGATGTTTCCGGCGAAGGCGTACAACAAGGGCTGCTAAAACTGCTCGAAGGTTCGATTGTAAATGTGCCGCCACAAGGAGGACGTAAGCATCCAGACCAAAAAATGATTCCTGTAAACACGAAAAATATATTATTCATTTGTGGTGGAGCATTCAATGGCATCGAAAAAATAATCGGACGACGATTAAACACAAAAGTTGTTGGATATTCGGCAAGCAAAGGACACGAAAACCTCAATAAAGATAATATGTTGCAATACGTTGCGCCTCAAGACCTTAGGTCGTTTGGGCTGATACCCGAAATTGTTGGACGACTACCTGTATTGACAAACTTAAACCCACTCGATAAGAGTGCTTTACTTGACATTCTAACAAAACCAAAGAACTCTATCGTTAGGCAGTATGAAAAATTATTCGAAATGGATAATGTCAAATTGACTTTTGAAGATGCCGTTTTGGAATATATTGTGGATAAAGCTATTGAGTTTAAACTTGGAGCGCGTGGGCTACGGTCGATTTGCGAAACTGTGATGGTTGATGCAATGTTTGATTTTCCATCAAGCGACAATAAAAAATTTCATGTTACGATGAAATATGCTAAGGAAAAACTGGATAGTTTGATTGCAGAAAAACTTCGTGCAGCATAATAATCATAAAATGAATAAGTTAAACGAAAGCTGTCACATATTTGGTGGCGGCTTTTTTGTTTTGGATAATTGTTTAATCGCCTTGCACGTTTTAATATTAAGACAACGATTTATTATTTGACTGAAAATCAGCAACAAACAGCAAATAATAGTATAGGTTAATTTAACCTTCGTGCTAATACTAAGTAACGTTAAATAATTTGCTTTTCAGATTGCTTAAAATTCTTATTTTCAAGCGATAACCAATTCCTAATTTTTAATTCTTAATTAGTACAATACATTTTGAATAATGGGATTCCTAAAAAAAATATTTAACCTAAGTCCTTTAGGTGCAATTTTTTACACACGAAAATTCGCCAAAGGAATGAAGAAATATAAATACCAGAAAAAATTTGTTGATTTTGACATAAAAAAAGACGCAAAAGTCCTTGACATAGGCAGTGGTGGCGAGCCTTTTCCGTTTGCAACGCATCTTATGGACAAATTTCCGGGAGCAACACAACACCGCGACTCTAAACTGAAAACCAACGGCTTACCATTTACGCAAGCAGATGTTCAAGAGATGCCTTTTGCCGACAGTGAATTTGATTTTGTTTATTGCGCCCACGTTTTAGAGCATGTCGAAGACCCTGCAAAAGCCTGCGAAGAAATTATGAGAATCGCTGGACGTGGATATATCGAGCTGCCAACACGTTTATCCGATGTAACACTGAATTTTGCACGATTGAACCATTTTCATAAATGGCACGTTGTACGACAAAAAAATACGCTGTTTTTCTTTGAGTATCAGGAAGATGAACGAAAAGATACCGGCGATTCGGAGTATTTTTGGATGGCACACTCGCAGTTCTCAAACCCAATTCGTAGAACATATTGGCAACATAAAAATCTGTTTTCTCACATGTTTTTATGGGAGACGAAATTTACTTATTATGTCTATGATACAGATGGTAAATTACTTAAAACCAACAGTTAAGAAGTGATTAGGAAAGGTGTTTCTGAGAAATATTACGAACAGGATACCAAGCCGTAAAGAAGCCAATAAGCAAAACTATTCCGAGTACCATAAAGAAGTCAGTCGTCTGAAGCTCAACAGGATAGCTGTTAAAAACAAAACCATCGCCTTGAAACGGAATTATCCCCGTATAAATTTGAATTAAACACAAAGTTGCACCCAAAAAAAGACCCGCAATTGCACCGACAACAGAAATTAGCCAGCCCTCGAACAAAAATATTTTTCGGATTGCGCCGTTTGTCGCGCCAAGACTTTGCAGTATTTGAATGTCCTTTTTCTTGTCGATTATCAGCATTGTGAGCGAAGCAATTACGTTGAAAGAGGCGATGAGCAAAATGAAAGACAAAATGAGAAAAATAGCCCATTTTTCTGTTTTCATAATTTTATAAAGCAAAATATGTTGCTCATATCTGTTTTTAATCAGGAAGTTAGTTCCTAATGTTTTAGCCAGATTTTCTTTCACTGCATCGACAGAAAAATTGCTGTCAACTTTTATTTCGAGTGCAGTGCGCTGTTTTTTGTAGCTTGTCAATTTTTTCGCAAACTCAATCGGTACGATAATATATTTTGTGTCGTATTCTTGTTGAACAGAAAAAATGCCGGCAGGTGTAATTAGTTCAATATTAAATGCTTCGCGTGGGTCTTGCGACACTTTTTTCCCTCGCTGAGGAACATAAATTTTCAAAGGGCGGATAAAATCTATTCCGACAGAAAGGTGATATGCAACGCCATAACCCAAAATGGCAACAGGGCGATTTTGGATTTTTAGACGATAATCGCCCTCAATCAACATTGTGTCAATGCCACTGAGAGTGCCGAAATTATCGCTCACACCCTTGATTACGCCAATGTGTTGACGCTTGTTGTATTGCAAAAGTGCCTCTTCTTCAATAACTTCAACGAGGTCAACAACTCCTTCGGTTTCTTTTATTTTAAGTAAAAAGACAGAATCGACATCAAAAGTTTTTCCTTGAGCAGCAACTATTTTTATATCGGGGTCAAAAGAATTGAAAAGAGATTTTACCAAAGAATCTAGTCCGTTAAAGGCTGACAGTATGACAATTAGAGCCATTGTTCCAACTGCAACACCGACAACAGAAATGCCAGAAATTATGTTTATTATGTTCCGCGATTTTTTTGAAACCAAATATCGTTTTGCTATGTAAAACGGAAAATTCATGGGCTGTTTTTGCTTCTGGTGTAATTAGAACGAAGATTAAATTAACCTATACCAATATTTGTTGTTTGTTGCTGATTTCCAGTCAAATAGTAAATCGTTGTCTCAATATTAAAAAGTGATTGGCACTTATACGAATGTTTTATTTCCAAGCTCTGACAATTAGACCTGTTCCCTTTTTATGGGTTTTTATAACATCTATCTTGTTGAGAATCAGACATAACGGAAATAGCAATAAATAATAAAAAGGCAAAATCACAAAAAATAATTTACTCGCGTTTAGCATTTTTATTGGGTATTTCATTGATAAACGCCACGAAATTTGCCCCGGAGTGCCGTAAGAATAGAGAGCTTCGATTTTTGAAAAACCTGCTGTTTTCAATTTATCCTGAATCTCGGCAACATTGTAACCATCGCGCACATGCTCATCGACAAAAGACGAGTCGTGGTCATGGTCATGAACATCAGAACCGCCTTGGTCTGAGGGTGTTGAAACGAGGAGCATTCCACCATCTTTCAACGAGGCGTGCATATTTCGGAAAACATCGACATCTTCTAAAATATGTTCCATAACATCGACAGAAAGAATGAAATCGTACTGTTTTTCGGCTCGATATTTTGTTAAATCGGCGGTTTCAAACTTTACTCTTTCTGCACGTCCAATTTTTTCGAAAAACGAATTGCAGTCTGTAACTTGCTCATTTTTAACATCAACGCCAAGAATTTGCCACCGTTTTTCCAAGCCCGACATAAAATAAACATATTGCCCAAAACCCGAACCAGCATCTAAAATATGCGTTGCATTGCCCGATGTTTTTTTGAATTGGCGCAATTCTTTTCGGACGTGCCACGTTCTAAGCAACAATAAATCAAGGAGTTTATAAAATATTTTTCTTAGAAAAGGCGAGCGATTGAAAACATTGCCTAAACTTTTTTTTATTGGGTCGTATTGCATAGTTTTATCTTTAAATACTCAGACAAAATAGTGTCGCCTGTTTATTTTGCATAATTATTCTTAATCAAGGAGATTCTCAATTTTGTCTGCATAATCTAAAGAATCATCGATAAAAAACTCTAAATCAGGCATTCGGCGTAGTTGGGTTTTTAGTTTCGCTGCAATATGATAACGTATTGTTTTGCTTTGCAAGCGTATTATCTCAATGGATTCTTCGATTTTTGCATTCGGAAAAATGCTTATGTAAACCCTTGCAACGCCTAAGTCTGGCGACACACGAACCACTGTAACAGAAATCATTACGCCCTTGAACTGTCGTTGTGATTCCATCTGAAAATATATGCCCAATTCTTTTTGAAGCAAGCGCGAAACTTTGTTTAATCTTATGTTATCCATGTATTGTTTTTTTAGTTTTTTTCGGCTCAAAAATCAACAAAATACTTATTATACCGTTTTTTGTTGATTTAGAATAAGCCTCTCAAATTCATATATTTAAGAACTTTTGTAAGAGTACTTATCTTATCTATTGCTAAATCACGGCAAATTAGGACAATGTTTAGGACAGTCGAATATATGCCTCCAACTGCATTGCTTAGTTGAACTTTAAACTTACCGATAGTTATAAACAAGTGATGCTATCTAACTTTTGCCCCCTCAAGAGGTCAAAAAAAGTTATTCTCGCTCATGTTACGCCCAAATAATAGTATTTGGGAACCTCATAATTTAGAGATTCATGCAGCCTTTCGTTGTTATAAAAATTAAAATATTTTTTCAACTATAAATACAAATCTAATCCATTTTCATAAGCTTTCAAATATATATCATCATATTTTACACTTCGCCATAATCGTTAGATGAAAATATTATCTAAAGCCCTGCCTTTGCCGTCCATGCTGATTTTTATTCAATTCTTTTTAAGCAATCTGCGTATTTTTGCTACCGCTACATACGTGGCTACATAATGTTCATTCCTACGGAATTAGTTGAAAAATCTATTCAAAATACTAACGAAATGTTTGCAATAGGTTACTAATTCATAGCAAGAACGTTTCATAAAAAATAGGTCTTAGACTGGGGTGTTAATAATTAGCTATTTTTA
>JAOZMU010000532.1 GCA_029934165.1 Bacteroidales bacterium | reverse complement strand
ATCAGCGAAATATGAACAAGTAAATATGTAAAAACTTTTGTATGAGTGCTTAAATTCGACCTTAACCTTACAAATAACAAAAATGGCAAAATCAAGAAACAAAAACGATAAAGTAGGAAAAATACTTGCGGTAGATGATAATGCAGATATTCTTTTTGCACTCAAACTGTTACTAAAACTACACGTCAAATTAATTCGGACGCTAGAAAACCCCGAAGAACTGCCACGCTTGTTGAAAGAAGAAGATTACGATGTTATTTTGCTTGACATGAACTTCACGAAAGATGCAATCAGCGGAAAAGAGGGTTTTTATTGGCTTGAAAAGATATTAGAAATTGATGCGTCAGCTATCGTTATTTTTGTAACGGCTTATGGCGATGTCGAAAATGCAGTACGAGCCATCAAATGTGGAGCAACCGATTTTGTGCATAAACCTTGGCAAAACGAAAAACTTTTAGCAACCATTTCTTCGGCGGTAAAGTTGCGTCAATCTAGGATGGAAGTTACGAATTTGCGTCAAAAACAATCTGGACTAAAGGCAATTCTCGACCAACCATTTAGCGATTTTATTGGCTCGTCTGCCGAGATGCAACGCGTTTTTGCGACAATACAAAAGGTTGCAAAAACTGATGCAAGTGTGTTGATTTTGGGCGAAAACGGAACTGGTAAAGAATTGGTAGCCAGAGCATTACATCGCAATTCGAGCAGAAAAGACGAAGTCTTTATTAGTGTTGACATGGGAGCAATCACAGAAACAATTTTCGAGAGCGAATTATTTGGACACGTGAAAGGAGCATTTACAGATGCAAAAGCCGACCGCGCAGGACGTTTCGAGATAGCCTCTGGTGGCACGCTGTTTCTGGACGAAATTGGGAATTTGTCGTTGACAATGCAAGCAAAACTCCTCACAATTTTAGAGCGTCGCGAGGTTATCCGTGTCGGAGCAAACAAGCCCAAACCGATTGATATACGGCTAATTTGCGCTACAAATATGTCGTTGCTCGATATGATTTCTGAAGATAGATTTCGCGAAGACCTCCTATACCGCATCAACACCGTAGAAATTCAAATTCCACCATTGCGCGACCGTGGAGACGATGTAGTCTTATTGGCAAATCATTTTTTAAACATTTACTCGAAAAAATACAAGAAAAACATTCGCGAAATTTCCAGTTCAACAATAAAACTCCTGAAAAAGTACCATTGGCATGGCAATGTTCGCGAGCTACAACACGCCTTGGAACGCGCAATCATCATGACCGATGATGCGATTTTGACCCCGATGGATTTTCATTTATCGGCATCACACAACAAGGTAGATGGGCTTGAACTTGAGAGTTATAACCTTGAGGAAGTCGAAAAAAGTATCATAAAAAAAGTGCTTAAAAAACAAGCCGGCAACATCAGTATGGCAGCAAAAGAACTTGGATTGACACAAACGTCGCTTTACAGAAAGATGGAAAAACATGGTTTATAAAAAATTTCGTTACAACGTCATTGTCAGAGTATTACTGCTGATACTCACAATTTTTGGATTGGTTTACATTTCAATAAACAGCGATTATCTGATAACTTCGATATTATTTTCAGGAATAACAGTTTTGCAAATTTACTCAATGATTCGCTATATTGATAAAACAAATCGCGATTTATCAAGTTTTCTGGAGTCTATTCGCTATTCCGATTTTTCGCGCTCGTTTCAAATCGAAGGCATGGGAACGTCTTTCGACCAATTGCGCAACACGTTTAATAATGTGATGCTCGATTTTCAGAAAATACGCTCCGAAAAAGAAGAACATTATTACTATCTCCAAAACATTATTCAGCATGTAGAAATCTGTATAATTGCTTATCAACCAGACGGAACCGTCGAAATGATAAACGGTGCCGCCAAAAAACTGTTTCAAGTTAGTAGGCTAAAAAACATTAACGAGTTAGAGGCTTTTAGCCCCGAACTTGTCGAAAAACTGTTGAATATTCACAACGAAGATGCGCGTTTGATAAAAGTGCAAGACACCGACGATATTTTACAACTCACAGTTTCGGGGACAGAATTTGTGCTAAACGAACGGAACATTATCTTAGTAACTATCAAGAACATACAAGCAGAACTCGAAGAACAGGAGATGGAAGCTTGGCAAAAACTAATCCGTGTTTTGACGCACGAAATAATGAACTCCATCGCCCCGATTGCCTCGTTAACCTCGACAGTTAACCTGATGGTTGACAATGTTGCAGCCGAGTTTCGCGAAAAAGCACCCGTTGGTTTCGACGACGAAGAAACCGTTTCAGACATTCAAGAAGCACTGAAAACCATACACAAAAGAAGCACTGGCTTGATTCATTTTGTGCAGACATATCGAAATTTGACGAAAATTCCTAAACCAAATTTCACAATTTTCCCTGTGCGCCGTTTGTTTAATAACATTTTTGCGCTACTTCGCGAAAGCATAAATTCGCAAAACATCGATTGCCAAATTACGATAGAACCCGAAGAGATGAACATGACTGCCGATGAGCAACTTATAGAGCAAGTTATTATTAATTTAATTAAAAACTCTATTCACGCTCTCGAAAACAGAGAGAACGCAACCATCTTGATAAAAGCATATTACAACAAAAGAGGACGAAAAATTATCCAAGTTACAGACAACGGACAAGGAATAATTCAAGAGGTGCGGGACAAGATTTTCATTCCATTTTTCACCACAAAACCAACAGGCTCAGGCATCGGATTAAGTCTTTCCAAGCAAATCCTACGGCTACATAGCGGAACAATTGCGGTTTACTCCGTCCCCGAAAAAGAAACGACATTTACACTTACGTTTTTGCCAGATTTAACTTAGTGATATAAACTGTTGGCGTGGCTAAAAACAACACAAACAATGATTCTATCGCTGACTGGTTGTAAATACTTTACCATTAATACAAGTTTAAAATTTCAATTGTTTAAAACACCAGAACTCCTGACATATCGTAATTTACACTGTCGCAGTGTGCGTTATTTTAATCGAAAAAACAAATTCCTACTCCAACCGTAAACAGAAAACTGAATAGTTAAATATCAGTCCATTAGGTTATTAAAAAGAATAGAGATTATATATAATTAGACTTTGGACAATAATAAATTTAGAGTTAAAAATAATAAATTTGAAAA
>JAOZMU010000531.1 GCA_029934165.1 Bacteroidales bacterium | reverse complement strand
AATATTGAACCAAACAGAAAATTTATTAACCAACAACGTTCTACCATAGAACCATAGAACCATAGAACCATTTTCAATTATTAATTTTCAATTACTTAAATTCAATGTATAAAAACATATTGCTCTAATAATCAATAGTTTTAATAATTTTTTGCAAAAACCCACTGCAAGATACTGATTTATAAACACTTACAAGATGCAATTAAAATGTTATACATACTGTTAAATATTTAAATATTTAAATATTTTACTTTTCAGATTGCATAAAATTTTTATTTTCAAGCGGTAGTCAATTCTTAATTCTTAATTAATATAAAAAGGTCTTTGACCTTAACATCAAAAAATTAGTAAAATGAATATTGAGAAATCTAGTTTCAACACAAAACTGATTCACGCAGGCGAAATCGAAGACCAATTTGGCTCTGCCACAGTACCAATCTATCAAACATCAACCTTTTCTTTTAAGAGTGCGGAGCATGGCGCAAAATGTTTTTCTGGCGAAGATGATGGGTATATTTACACACGAATAGCAAATCCGACAATCGACGCACTAGAACGCCAAGTTGCAGCTCTCGAAAACGGATACGGAGCAATTGCTGTTGGCTCTGGAATGGCTGCTGCAACCACAATCTACTTATCTTTAATGAGTTCTGGCGACCATATTGTTAGCACAGATGCAATTTATGGACCTGCACGTAGCGTAATGGAAAAACAGTTTGTACGGTTTGGTTTAGAATCTACCTACATCAACACTACTGATGCTGAGACAATTGAGAAGGCAATTCGTCCAAATACGAAAGTTCTATACATCGAAACGCCAGCAAATCCAACAATAGATATTACGGATTTGAAAGCGTGCGCAGAAATAGCTCATAAACACGGCATTAAACTCGTTGTCGATAATACTTTCTGTAGTCCATACTTACAAAATCCGTTGGATTTAGGCGCAGATGTTGTTTTTCATTCGATGACAAAATTCATCAACGGACATGCAGATATTGTGGCTGGTGTTATCATCACAAAAGAGGAGCAATTGTATAAGCAAATCCGTAATATGATGGTACTTATGGGTTGCAACATGGATCCGCATCAGGCATATTTGGTTCATCGTGGATTGAAAACTCTTGCCGTGAGAATCGACCGCGCTCAAGAAAACGCAATGAAAGTAGCTCAATTTCTCGAAAATCACTCCAAAGTCGAATGGGTAAAATATCCTGGGCTTAAATCGCACCCTCAATATGAGATTGGCAAAGCGCAAATGAAAGGCGATGGCTCAATGATTAGTTTCGGTTTGAAAAAAGGTTTCGAAGCTGCAAAAATACTGATGGATAACGTACATTTAGCTCTTTTGGCTGTTTCGTTGGGTGGTATAGAAACCTTGATTCAGCATCCGGCTTCGATGACCCATGCAAAAGTATCGGCAGCAGATAAACAAAAGGCTGGTATCACCGACGATTTAGTGCGCTTTGCCGTTGGAATTGAGCATATTGACGATATTATTGATGACTTGAAAAACGGATTAGAGAAAATATAAATTTGCAAAAATAGTTGAGATGAAATAAAAATCAATTTGGACGCAACAGTTTTAACACTTTTCGTGGTTGCTATCAATTTGAATATAAGCCATATACAATTCATAATAAATAGCACGATGTGCTTTAAAGAGAATTTACAGATGCATAAAATAGAAAAAGTTACCTTACCAAGCGTGAAACACATTATCGCTGTGGCTTCTGGAAAAGGCGGAGTTGGTAAATCTACTGTTGCAGCAAATCTGGCTTTAACCCTTGCTCAAAACGGATACAGAACAGCATTGGTTGATGCCGATTTATTTGGTCCATCTGTCCCGACAATGTTTGGAGTAGATGGTAGTCAGGTGCTTCAACAACAGCACGGAGACAAAAACTACCTTATCCCGATAGAAAAAAACGGCGTAAAATTAATGTCGATTGGTTTTTTGGTGAAACCAGAGCAAGCCCTGATTTGGCGCGGACCAATGGCTTCGAGTGCGTTACTTCAGTTGTTTAACGAAACTTTTTGGGGCGAGATAGATTATATGGTGGTTGACTTGCCTCCGGGAACTGGAGATATTCCGCTGACACTATGCCAACAGGTTGATGTAGATGGTGTTGTGGTAGTTACAACGCCTCAACAAATGTCGCTTGTGGATGTTAGAAAAGCTATTTCTTTATTCCAAAACAAAGATTTAAGCAGCGAAATTCTTGGCGTAGTAGAAAATATGTCTTGGTTTACACCTTCGGAACACCGAGAAGAAAAGTATTTTCTTTTCGGAAAAGGAGGCGGACAAATTCTTGCCAAAGAATATGATTTAGAGCTTTTGGCGCAAATTCCGCTTGTAAACGGAATGGCAGAAGCGGCAGACAAAGGCAGTTTTTATCAGTACGAACAAAGCAAACCCGTTCAGGATATTTATCATTCGTTAGTAAAAAAATTAACAAAAAAGCTAACGTCAAACAGCACAAGCACACAAAATAAACAAACCATGAAAAAAATTGCCGTCCCTTTGACTGATAACGGTCTGGTAGATTCACATTTTGGACATTGTGAGTATTATGGAATATTTACCATCTCAGAGAAAAATGAAATAGCAAATTTTAAACGAGTAAAATCTGAAGATGGTTGTGGGTGCGAGTCTAACATTGCAGGCTGGTTAAAAAATCAAGGAGTTACGATTATGCTTGCCGGCGGAATTGGTCAAGGTGCTATAAATAAGCTAAATCAATCGCAAATAGAAGTCGTTCGCGGGTGCGAAGGCGTAGCAGAAAAAATTGTTAAACAATACATTTCTGGGTTAGTTGCCGACAGTGGCGAAACTTGTCAAGGACACGCAAACGAAGACGGACACAAATGTAATCACTAACAGAATTTTTTTTCAAGCAAAATAAAAGCCTCAATCGTAGTTTAATCGCTATGATTGAGGCTTTTGTAAATTAGAAATTCAGGGTTTATTCATAAAAAAATGATAATTGAAATTCGCCCCACAATCAAGCCACATCGACAATGGTAATATCGTATGTAAGTACTCTTACAAAAGTTCTTACGCTTTTTATTAACCTAAGTTGCTAATTCACAGCTTAGACGCGTCATAAAAAAATAGGTCTTAGACTGGGGTGTTAATAATTAGCTATTTTTAGCTCTGTTAA
>JAOZMU010000530.1 GCA_029934165.1 Bacteroidales bacterium | reverse complement strand
AAAAAAAAAATTTTTTTACGAATTGGGTGGGGTGTGTGTAAACGACTCTAATTCCATTGAAATAGAGTTAGTTGCCGAGAATCGAGAAATAAACAAACTACATGTTGACAAGTGGTTTTTGGATGGCAAAGAAATTCACAACAGCACACATTTCGTCGATTTTATAAAACGCAACGGCATTGAGACAGCCACAATCCTACAGAAAGTTCCCTTCGGCTATGTGCGTGTATCTACCAATGTAGCAGACAGTTCGGGGAAGCGCGTTGTTGGAACTTTTATACCCAATACCTCTATTGTAGCCCAAAAAATCGAAAAAGGCGAGCGAGTTGAATGCCGTATTCAAATCCTGTATGATTGGTATTTAGCTGCTTATGAGCCAATTAAAGTGAATGGAGAAATTGTCGGCATACTATCTGTTGCTGTCAAACAGATGGATTACAATATATTACGTCCGATATTTTATAATAAAAAATATTTTCAGTCTGGTTATCCTTATGTTGTGTCGGGCAATGGTTTTTCTGTCCTCAACCCAAACCCCAAAATCGAAGGAAGCGATTTACGAGGAACTTCATTTTTGAAAAACTTGATTAGTTCTAAAGAAAATCATAAAGAAAAATTTAGGTATAAATGGCCTGAAAATGAGAAAGGTCAATGGAAATGGACATATTTGAAATATTTCGAGCCATTAGATTTATACATCGCAACATCGGTGTTTGAATATGAACTTTATAGCGGATTGGACAAAATACAAAACGGGATAATATGGGGTGTAATGATTTCTATTCTGATTTTTTTTATAGGTATATCATTTATTATTAGACCAATAACAGCTTCGATTCAAAAGTTGGTTTCGACAATTTCGACGCTTTCTAAAGGAAAATTGGTGGACACAATTTTTTACCAGCGTAAAGATGAGATTGGAGATATTTTTAACTCGTTGAATGTTTTGATTCGCGGCTGGAGCGAAACCGCTAAATTCTCTAACGAGATTGAGAAAGGAAATTTCAACAGTGCTTTTTCGCCACTAAGCACCGATGATATTTTAGGTAACTCATTGTTAGACATGCGCTTGAGTTTAAAAAGAGCAAAAGAAGACGAAGAGAAACGTAAAATAGAAGATGACCAACGAAATTGGGCTATTGAGGGCTTGGCGCGTTTTAGCGAAATTCAGCACCAAAATTCCGACAATTTACAAGACCTTGCAGATAGCATTATGCGGAATTTGGTGAAATATATTGATGCAAATCAAGGTGGCGCTTTTATTTTATCGTCAAGCGAAACATCTGACGAGAAGTATTTTGAGCTTGTTTCTGCTTATGCTTACAATCGGAAAAAATTTTACGGAAGACGAGTAGAATGGGGCGAGGGATTAATCGGTATGTGCGCCATGGAGAAGGACACAATATATATGACAAATGTTCCTGAAAATTACTTGGAAATTGAATCGGGTCTTGGTTTTGCAAATCCGTCCACAATATTAATTGTCCCGATGAAAATGGACGACCGAATATTTGGAGTTATTGAGCTTGCTTCCTTTCAGGAAATGCCCGAATACGTTATTAAGTTTGTTGAGAAATTGGCAGAAAACCTTGCCTCTACGCTTGCCACTGTTCGCATAAACGAAAAAACCGCAGAGCTTTTAGAGCAATCGAGGCATCAAGCAGAGGCTATGGCAACCCAGGAAGAGCAAATGCTCGAAAACCTTGAAAAACTCACCGCCACGCAAGAGCAATCTGCACGACGCGAAGCCGAAATGCGTGGAGTTGTGAACGCTTTGGACGCATCTTTCCTCGTTTCGGAGTTGGATATGAGCGGGAAAATTCTCAAACAAAACAAGCGATTTGTCAAATTGTTTGGCATGGAAGAACACGAAGTGATTGGCAAGTATCAGATTGATTTACTTGAACTTAACCCAGAAGAGCGCAAACAATATATCAAACTGTGGGACAAACTACGGGCTGGCAAACGAGCCGAGGAAGTGCGCCGACTGAGCCTTTCGGGACAAGAAACATGGATGTCCGAAACCTATACTCCGATATTTGACAGTGTCGGCGTGCCTTACAAAGTGCTTTGTATAGCTGTCGATATTACAGAAAGTAAGAAGCAAGAGATTGAAATTCAGAAGCTTTTGCAGGATTCTCGACGAAAAGCAAAGAAACTCGCCAAGCAAGAAAAACTGAACACATTTAACCTTGAGAAACTTGAGAAAACAAAAATAAAAACGGAGAAGAAAGAAAGAGAAATTCGGTCGATTCTTGATGCTATTGACAACACTGTTTTACGCGGCGAATACACTAAAGACGGAACAATCATAACGGTTAATAAAAAATACTTAAATACCATGAATTATTCCCTTGAAGAGCTAAAAGGGCATGATTCGCGCAGTTTTATTCCGAAAGAAGAGCTGAAGCAGTTTAATGAAATTTGGCAGGAAGTTTTACAAGGAAAAGATTACGATGGAATAGTACGCCGTAAGACAAAGAGTAATAAGGATATATGGTTAATTTTATCATACACGCCAGTCGTTGACGAAAAAGGACGCATCAGAAAAATTTTACTTTTAGCCAGTGATATAACAAAACAAAAAGTATCTGAAACTCGAATGCGCAATCAAGCCATTAAGTTGCTTGATAAGAATAAGTTATACAAAAAAACGACGAAAAGATTACAAACTTTGGAGGTCGAATTTAAGCTTTCTCAGCAAGAGTTATTGTCGATTCGGACTGCATTGAATGAGACTACCCACATGATAACATATAATTTTGATGGAACAATCCTTGACGCTACTGAATTTGCGCTTAGGAAAATGAATAAGAAACGAAAAGAAATTGTGGGGCAGATGATTGACAAAAATATTTCTTCTAAAGCAGAAAAAAAAGATGCCGACACGCAGTTTTGGGCAGACCTTAAAAACGGTAAAACACTCACTCAAATCAACTTTGTTGTCGAGGGCGAAGGCGTGAAATGGCTGTCGGAAACATATACCCCCGTTTTCGACAACGACGGTTTACCTTGGAAAGTCATCAAAATTTCAAGCGACATTTCGTGCAAAGCCGGGAAAGTGAAACACGAAGAAAAACTCGCAACCAGAAACTCCAAAGGATAAAGTTCATAAGTACTCTTATTAATGGAAAATTAATAATTAATAATTTTGCTTACGCCTGATTTAGTTTTAGTT
>JAOZMU010000529.1 GCA_029934165.1 Bacteroidales bacterium | reverse complement strand
GCCTGATTTAGTTTTAGTTAGGAATTTTAATGGCTTAATTTATTAAATTCATTTTGCTTACGCATTTCTGCAAAGTTCACTTAATCCGCGAAATATGAACAAGTAAATATGTAAAAACTTTTGTATGAGTGCTTATATGCGCAATAAACATTACACTTTGGAGATACCAACGCAACGTTTTCAATAAAATCCGTAATAAAAAATACGCAAAAATTTTAAATACAAAAAATCGACTCCTATTGAAAAACAAAAAGAGCCGATTTTATATCGAAACAAATATTGGTACTTTCGTATCAACGAGAGTATTTTGCTCTAAATACTATCCTTTGTAACGAAGCCATTTCCACAACTCTTTGTAATCCACCTTTTTACCATACATTAGAATACCTGTTCTGTATATTTTTGCTCCAACCCAAATTGTTCCGATGAATGTTACTATCAAAAGGAACATTGAGAGTAGCAATTCCCAAGTTGCAACATTTTCAAAAGGAACGCGAATCATCATTATTACTGGCGATGTGAACGGAATGATTGAAAACCAGAATGATAACGCACTCTCCGGATTTTTTACGACCGTCTGTGCCACAACGATAGCCAATATTAGCGGAATTGTTATTGGCAGCATAAATTGCTGCGTATCTGTCTCATTATCAACAGCTGCACCGATTGCACCAAAAAGTGCTGCATAGAGTAGGTAGCCACCAAGAAAATAGAACAAGAAAATCAAAAGTGTTTTTGCTATTGGTACGGTTTTTAGCGTATTCAAAATATCCTCGGCACCAGAAGCAGTTGCATCGTTTACAAGTTCGTTTGTCATTGGGTCGCTTGCCATGTTTTCTGCCAATTGTTCTTGGTTTATGTCCGCTTTATCCGGCATGATAACACCTTGCGCAACGAAAATAATGCCAGCCGTCAGAATAATCCACAGAAAAAATTGCGTAAGTGCCACTAATGCTATGCCTAGTATTTTTCCCATCATAAGCTGAAAAGGACGAACAGACGAAATTATCACCTCAACAATACGACTTGTTTTCTCCTCGATAACACCACGCATTACTTGTGCGCCATAGATAAACACGAACATATAAATCATAAACGCACCGATAAAACCAATAGCCATTGCAACGCCTGTCGAGCTTTTTTCTTCTTTGCCTTCTTTGACTGTGTAGGTGTCTACTTTTATATTGGCACTAATTTCTTCAAGAACATTTTCTTCGATGCCACGCTCGCGAAGATTTCGTTTTTCAATCTCATTTTCAATTCGTCCACGAATCATGTTAAGCACCGAGATACTCGACTTTTGGTCTGAATAAAGCTGTACGTCAATCAACGAGTCGCTTTTCGGAATCAGGAGAATCGCATAATAACCCAATTCATTCAAATTGGCTTTCAACGAATCTATATTTTCATTTTTCCGAAAATCGAAAATCGTAGTTTCATTACTCGTCAATGCTTTCTCGAAGCTATTTGTTTCATCTATGACCGCAATTTTACGTATTTCTTCGTCTTCCATCGTTGCCAGCCAAATTGGGACGACAAACATAGCTGCCATCAGAATCGGACCGATGAGTGTCATAATTATGAACGACTTTTTTCGGACACGGTTCAAGTATTCGCGCTGAATTATTAATCCTATTTTATTCATTTCTTTTTATTTGTTTTTTTTACAAAATTTAAAATTTACGATGCAAGTACTTCTTCATCAACAGTTTCGCCACTTTCCTCGACAACACGAATAAAAATATCGTTCATGCTCGGTAGCTCTTCGCGGAACGAAAGAATTTCGCCGTTAGACATCAGTTCAGTAAGCATTTCGTTTGTCGAAGTATCTTTTTTCAGGCGTAATCGCAGCTTCGCAATATCTGTTGCAGAATCGTCAATGTCAATTAATTCAAATTTATCCGTCAAAATAGGTGCAAATTTATCCGCCGTTTTCTTAAAATGCAACTGGAAAATATGAGATTTATAACTCTCACGAATTTCCGAAATCGATCCATCTAAAATCTTTTTAGACTTGTTTATCAGCGCAATATTATCACAAAGCTCTTCGACAGAACCCATATTATGTGTCGAAAAAATGATTGTTGCGCCTCTTTCTTTCAAGTCCAGAATTTCGCGTTTCAGCAAATTAGCATTTATCGGGTCGAAACCACTAAAAGGCTCATCAAATATCAGCAACTCAGGCTCATGCAAAATAGTAACGATGAATTGCACTTTTTGCTGCATTCCCTTCGAAAGTTCCTCGACTTTTTTGCCCCACCATTCCTGAATACCAAATTTCTCGAACCAATACTTCAGTTTTTTCATCGCATCGGCTTTGCGCATTCCTTTCAATTGAGCCAAATACAACGCCTGTTCGCCGATTTTCATCTTTTTATACAATCCTCGTTCCTCAGGTAGATAACCAATATTTGCAACATGCGCAGGTATAAGTGGCTTACCATCAATAGTTACCAAGCCCGTATCTGGCGCAGTAATCTGATTAATTATCCGAATCAATGTTGTTTTTCCGGCACCATTTGGTCCTAATAAACCAAATATTTTACCACGAGGAACACTCAACGAAACCTTGTCGAGTGCCAGATGGTTTGCAAATTGTTTTACAATATCTTCTGCTACTAAAAAGCTCATAACTAATATCTTTCTACTTTTATTTACTACCAATAGGTTCAAACCTACCTTATTTTATAATTGACTAAAGTAATAATATATTCCAAATGTAAAGATTATAGTTTTTCTTTTTTGCAAATATACACTTTTCTATACAACATCAGTATAAATAAGTGCGTAAAAACAAATTTGATTTCTTTGTATAGTCCAACAATTAATTTTAGTAAGTGGAAAATACGAATAATCAAAGTTCTATCAGCCAACTTCAAATGGCTTTTATGATACAAAAATGGAAAGGTTTGTTCAATTTTTACCAGCGGATTTTTTGGGTTTTACAAATCCAGATATAGATGAAATGTTTGTAGCCAAGTATAAAGCGTAACAAAATGCTAAGTTTTATAAGCAAAAACATTATGCGTGTTTTTGCGGATAAAAACGACAACTTAACGACAATATGAATACTCTTACAAGATTTGGTCATAAAAAATCAATTCACATTGAAAAGAAATATTCTTATAGTTTTTTTATGGGCGGCTTCGGGCTTTCCGCTTGTAGTTGCCTCGTGCCTTGCGTTTTTGGCAATGTCGG
>JAOZMU010000053.1 GCA_029934165.1 Bacteroidales bacterium | reverse complement strand
ATTAACAACTTAGGTTAATAAAAAGCGTAAGAACTTTTGTAAGAGTACTTATAACGCCCATAAGCTGTCTTTAGTTTTAATGGCATAATATTAAGCCATTATGCTAAACAATTTGTCTTGTGATTGAAGAAAAAATTACCGTTTGCTGTTTTTTCTTTTTTGTACTTTTCTAAGAAAGCTATACTTAAAAATGGATACTTGATATCGTTAAGTGGAATAACGTATAGATTAAGAGGTGTGTCTGGATTTCCGCCTACGCCAAGAACGACAAAAACTGGAATTTTATATTCATGCTCAAATTTATTATAGTTTTTCATTTGATATTCCTTAGCCCAATTTATTCCATTCTTGTAATAATCAGAACGATATTTGCACTCCACAGCAAATTCTATTTTAATTTCGCGGAGCTTGAATAAGTATCTCAGGTCTGGATGAATTGTTGTTTCTGCATATATTCCATTTGTGTATTTATCGCCAGCCCATTCTTTTAGCGTAAAATATTTTTTGTCAAACTTCGATACTACATAAGCCTCGAACAAATTGCCTTTTTCTTTTTTTACATCAATCAATCTTGTTTCAGGAACAATTTTCATCGCCTTTATTTGTTTCTCTATTTGCGCATTAACATCGTTACAATCAATGAAATACTCTGTTGCTTTTGATAAAATATAGCTACGTTCGTTTGGCGAAACAACACCATCTGCTATTGCAAGCCCAATGAGGTTATTAATTTCGCGCTCTTGAAAACGGCTCGTTAGTTTGGTTTTCAAGTCCGATAACCGTTTTTGCGTGTTATCTTCGCTGGCTTGGTCAGAAACTTTTTTTTCATCTTGTTTAGCACTTTGCAATTGTAGAATTTGTGCTTCTACTTTTTTGAAATAATATTCAGAAAGTTCATTATTAGAGTCTTTATTCAACTCATCTTTAGTATGATTAACACCTTGAGGGTCGATTTTTTTTAATTCCTCCTGCGGAAGTTGAGCGTTAGATTTTTCTACTATTTTTTGGTTATTACAAATTTGACTACCGATTACAATACCAATTATCAGCGCGGTGGTTACGATTAGGACAGTTTCAATCATACGATTTGAGTTAAAATTTTTTCTTTTGCATAAAGATAATAATTTTACAAATGCAAAATCGTGTTTCTTGCCAATATTATCATGATTGTCATGTAACTTTTTCTAATTCTGTGTAATAATTATTAACTTTGAGTTCTAATTCAATCATATTTTATTTAGTTATCAGCCACAAATATAAAATTGTTGAGCAATATTTTATTGAAACGTATTAGCTTATTATTAGCAACTTATGTTAATAAAAAGCGTAAGAACTTTTGTATGAGTACTTACATACCTACTTAGCATCAAAAAATGAAAATACTATTTGTCGATTCAACTCACTCGGTTTTGCCCGAAATGCTTATAAAAGCCGGATTTGAAGTTTGTTATTCTCCGGAAATCAAGAAGAAAGATATTCCTGCTAAACTTTCTGAATTTCAAGGAGTTATAATCCGAAGTAAAATCAGACTTACTGCCGAAATTTTAGCCTCCTGCAAAAAGCTGAAATTTATTGGTCGTGTTGGAGCCGGCATGGAAAATATTGATTTTGAAGCCGCTAAAAACGCTGGTATCGAGTGCTTTAACTCGCCAGAAGGAAACCGCGATGCTGTTGGCGAGCAAGCACTCGGAATGTTGCTCGTGGTAATGAATAATCTTTGTCGCGCCGACAAGCAAGTGCGTAATGGACAATGGAATAGAGAGTTAAACAGGGGTGTCGAAATTATGGGTAAAACCATAGGCATTATTGGCTACGGAAATATGGGTAAATCTTTTGCAAAAAGGCTACGTGGATTTGGTGCTAATGTTATTTCCTACGATAAATATAAGAATAATTATACAGACGATTATACCCGAGAAGAAACCATGAGAAAACTGTTTGAGAAAACTGACATATTAAGCTTGCACGTACCTCAAACAGATGAAACGGAATACCTTGTAAATGATGAATTTATATCGAAATTTAAGAAGGATATTTTCTTAGTAAACACAGCACGCGGAAAAATCGTAAAAACAAAATCTCTTGTCAATGGGTTAAAATCTGGCAAAATTAGAGGCGCTGCATTAGATGTTCTGGAGTACGAAAGTGTTTCCTTCGAAAACCTGCACGCCAACTCATTACCATCTGATTTTCAATATCTTATAAACTCGGACAAAGTTGTCTTGAGCCCACATATTGCTGGTTGGACAGTCGAATCTAACATAAAATTAGCAACTTTTTTAGCCCAAAAAATTATAGCTCAGTTTAAACAATAGGTAATTATACTTTTTGTTTTATTTGTTTTACGCAAAATTAATTTTACATTAGTCTTTCTATTTGTTTTGATTCGTAAGTAGGCGTATAAAAATAATCGACACCTTTCTACTTGTTATTGACTTGAATATAAACCAGATACAATTCCTGATAAACTGCACAATGGTCATTATTAAGCAATTGGAAACAAAAAAACATTTACTAAATATTAATACGATACGGTTTCGGTAATAAACTCAAAATGATATATTTTTGTTTCAATAAATTTTAATTTTTATGAGCCTAAAATGTCCAAAATGCAACCACGAGTACCAAAGCAATGCCACTAAATGTGAGCATTGTGGCGAAGTGTTTGAGGACTTGGCACAGCCCGAAATACCCAAAAAGCGTTCGTTTATTGATAAGTTTTTTTCCGTAATAGAAAAACGCAGCAACCACGCAAACACACCCAAAAGCTCACGACTCCCTGTCTTTTTTATGACACTGATTGGTGTCGTAACGCTACTTTTTGGGTTTGGCTACTTGATGCAATACTCGCTAACGCGCTACTTTTTGAGAATTGCACTAGAGATAAAACTCGTTTTTGGTTTTTCTACTTCTCTGGCAATTTTTCTCATTGGGGCAATTTTTCGGCAATCCAAAAAATACCGAGAATATGGTTTCGTAGTTTTTGGTTTGTCGATAAGTATGAATTATCTGTTAATCTACTTTTTACCATACCTCAAACACCTGCCATTTTGGTCATCGGCAACCATGGGGTTTTCGCTTGTCGTCCTGAATACTGTTTTTGCAACCGCATTAGCACTTCTTAATCAGAGCCGTATCATGACAGCTATTTGCTTTATTGGCGGTGCTGCCTCGCCATTTATTCTACAACAAGGCAATCTGCCGCAGCATTATTTAATCTTTTTGTTTATACTGGTTTCATGCACTATGTACGTAACCCAGTCCATAAAATGGTGGAATTTTACCTTGGCTATTTTTGCCGGAACGATGGGTATTGTTCAGTTCCTAATCATGCGTCCAGTGTTCTTTGTCGAGCCAGTTTTTTTGCCACTTTATATCCATGCTTTTGCATATCTTTTTATGTACTTTGTGCTTTTCCAAAAAAGATATGCAACTGCCTATGAGTTAGAGATTTTAGCCGAGCGCAAAATCAATTTGAGGCTCAATACTCAACTACGAACAATTTTCGACTACCACCATTTAATAATCGCCGTTGTGGCACAAATCTTCCTGATTTTCAACTTCTTCTATTATTCCAGAACACTGGGTACAGAGGGACTACTCGGACGTTTATTTTTCGCAAACTCACTGCCAGCATTATTCGTGTTTTTTGCAACTCGCTACAAATCAACAACCGAAGCCAGACTTATACTGCTGATTATCGGTGGAACTTTTCTTGGTCTTGCAGCCTATTCTACTCTTACAGAGGAGTATATGGGTGGTGCTTGGGCAATGGAAGCTCTTATTATTATCGCCATCGGTTTCAAATACAGAGTGGCTAGAGTGCGCAAAATAGGATACGTGTTTTTACTTTTGTCGTTAGTAAAAATACTATCAATGCTGCGAGGTCTCAATGATGGTTGGGAAGAATCCATCTTCAACGATGCGTATATAAACCTTCTTGCCATTGGTGGAATATTATTCCTTTTCATTTCTATACTTAATAGATTTTATGAATATTGTAAAAATTACGAATTAGCACTTCAAAAAATTGTCAACGAAAACTTCTCCATTTGGTTTGTTCTAGTTTATATGCTTACGGCATTTTATTATAGTTTTCAATACCTTGCCTTCCTGACAATAGTTCCTGCCTACTTATTAATTTATTGGGGATACACAACAAAACTAAACTACACAAAAATACTTGGCTATTTCCTCTATGTCGGAATGATAATTTTTGCATCCTACATCGCAATCACCGACTTGCAAGAAAATATTAATCAAACTATTCGAACTCCTGGCTACTATAATTTATTAGGAATTGGACTCTTCATTTTCACTCTAAGATATTGGTATTTAATTATTAACGCGATTGATATTACTCCAAATTACATCAGAGTAAAGGAAATGCGGCTTCGACAATCTGATGGTGACGACATATTCTTTAAAAAAGAATTTGTTAGTTTATTAACTAAGATTTTTTACATCTGGCTCTGCTTTGCATTTATACTCACAACAAAACACTTTACAGGTACTTGGCTGTCCTATTGGAATCTTGTAATTGCCTATTTTTTAATATACAAAGGTTATTTTTCTCGTTTCAATTTCATAAAATATCTTGGGTATATTCTTTATTTTATACTGCTCATAAATGCATTCTTCAACTCGATGAGAGATATGCAATTAGGCAGTGAAGCGCAATTTCCAAATGCGTATTTTGACTTGTTGATGGTTGGGTTTTTTATCATCACATTACGTATTGGTATGTGGGCACTTTTCAAAATCAAAACTAAATTCTCACTTTTCAAAATCAAATCCCGAGATGTTGTGCCTCATAAATGGAATTTAGACCCATTCCGTGGGTTCTATTATAATGTTTTAGCGATTATAAAAACATTGTTTAGTTTCCGTTTTGGTTTTATTCCTATTTCTGTGGCAAAACCAAAAAACATACAAATTCTTTACAACGTTTTTTGGAACATTTTGGCTGTCTGGTTCGCAATTACTTTTTTCATTACTGTCTATTTGTACATACCAGAATACTCTGTAAATCTGTTGGTTATCCCAATGTTTGCATTGATTTTCTTTGGAGGCAAGAAAAAACTAACTTTCACAGAATTACTCGGACTATCGCACTATGCCTTCCTTGTGATTGGACTAGTTGCCGAGTTTTATAAAGTCGGAACTATCAGATTATCAGTACAAACCACCTCCACTTTAATACTGCTCGTAGAAGTTTACGGCATCTTATGGTTTCTTAAATTATTCTACCAAAAATTCCTATTCCAAAATCCACGATTACGCTATATGTCGCTCGCTCGCGATTTGTTCAGTATAGCTTTCCCTCTGGTTATTATCTTCATTGCCAGCAGGAGATTGCCATTGTATTTACCTTATGCTGTATGGGTATCTGTCGCAATGTCATACATAATTGCACAAATAACAAAAAACAAGACAATTATTGCAGAGTTTTACGCACTTCTAATTATCGCTTGTTTTCTTTCTTTTAGGCATAGCAATTTCTACTACATTTCGACAGGTGGCATAGTGATAGCAACAATTTTGACGACAAAATTCGGCTGGTTCAATCGTATAAAAAATTGGCCTCCACTAAGATATTTCCCCGAATTTGTTTATTATTATTCGGCAGCTTGGCTATTCTTCGCATACAATTATTTCATCAGAATAGATTATATTACGGCATCTTTTGTTACAGCTTTTTACTTGTTTGCACTGGTTTATTTACGTAGGATAATTTTTCCGATTCGGATAAGCTATCTCATCGCATACCGAACGGCTTACGCACTGTTTTTGTACGCTTTATATTTGTTTTTCGACAATTCGTTCACAACAAAACAAATGCAAGATTGGCAGGAAATGTTACCAACAGGCATTTTCATGACGTTATCATTTATAATATTATACAAGTTAATATACGAACACCACTTTACATACTCAATTTCGGGGTTATTACGAAAAAGCAGATTATTGCCACGTCTCATAAAATTTAAAACATCGTATCCGGGGAAAGTAAAAAGCGGTCGCTGGCGTTTTGAATTGAAATTCATGCAGTTAATGTACATTTTGGCTTATGCAGGGACAATATTATATCTGTCGCCCTATTTGAAAAATACCGAAATTGTGTACGCCGATGAAGTCATTGAAGTCATGTGGAATACGGCTTGGGTAACAGTTTTATTATTTGCACACGGCATAATTATTATGTTAAAGTCTATTTCTCCTCGTTTTGAGTCTCTTATGCCGATGGCTATTTTAACTTTTGCAACAGCTTTAGTAAAACTTTTTATGTTTGATTTATCAGATTTCTCTATGTTACAGAGAGTTATCGTTTTTATGGTTATCGGAATGCTTTTCCTCGGTGCAACGTATTTATACATAGACATAAAAGAACGCGAAAGCCTTAGAGCGCAAGGCATTGAACCAAAAAAACGAAAATCTTTCAAATTTAAGTGGAAATGGAAGTTTAAACTATGGAATCGTTAAACCAAAGTATAAGACCTATTTTTCATGAAACGTATTAGCTGGTTATTAGCAACTTACGTTAATTGAAAGCGTAATTGCTTTTGTAATAGTGCATAATTCATATAATAAATATTGCGAAAAATGAACCGTATTGCAGTTGTAATTCCCTCATACCGAGTAAAAAAGCATATAATTCAACTAATCAGACAGATTGGCGCAGAAGTAGTGTCGATTTATGTTATTGACGATAAATGCCCAGAAGAGAGCGGAAAATTTGTAGAAGAAAACTGCACAGATGAACGTGTTAAAGTCATTTATCATGCTAAAAATAATGGAGTTGGCGGTGCTGTTAAAACCGGCTATCTGCAAGCATTAAAAGACAAGGCAGACATTGTCATAAAACTAGATGGAGATGGACAAATGGATCCAGCTCTCATTCCTTTATTTATCAAGCCAATTGCCTCTGGAAGAGCTGATTACGTCAAAGGAAATCGCTTTTTCGATTTGCAATCTTTGAGAAAAATGCCCGGTTTACGTCTTTTTGGCAATAGTGTTCTTTCTTTAATCAACAAATTTGTTAATGGCTATTGGTCAATAATGGACCCAACTAACGGGTACACAGCCATTCACAAGAGTGCTTTGAAGATGTTGCCATTAGAAAAAATAGAAAATAGATATTTCTTTGAAAGCGATATGTTGTTCCGGCTGGGTATTTCGCGAGCCGTGGTGTACGATTTACCCATGAATGCGCGATATGAAGATGAAGAAAGTAGTCTAAGTATCCGAAAAGTGCTTTTTGAATTTCCTCCAAAATATATTTCAAGGTACTTTAAAAGAATCTTTTACAATTATTTTTTACGCGATTTTAATGCCGCAAGTATAGAACTTCTTTTAGGAACTATTCTCTTTTTTGCCGGCTTTACTATGGGTATTTTTCACTGGAATACAAGTTTAGATGCCATGATTCCGGCAACAAGTGGCACAGTCATGCTGGCTGCATTGCCCATAATTTTAGGTTTTCAACTTCTAATTTCGGCTCTTAATTTCGATACGCAGAATTACCCCAAACAGCCACTTTCTCAGCAACTGGAGTCTGAATAACGAATTATCGACAGTAATAAACAATACAATGTTTAACGCCATCAACTAAAATATTTACGCATGAAATTATTGTTTTTTTTACTTATAGCCACATTTTGCTGCCCTTTCTACATCTTGGCACAGGGCGAAATTGAAGAAGACCCAAACAGTTTTTTCAATCACGAAAGTTCTTGGGGTTTGTATTTAACATCTACTGGTTACGGCATTAACTATCACTTTGCCAAACGATTAAACGCCACAAAAAGAAAATTGATAACAGGAGAAATATTTGTCGTTAAACACCCAAAAGAAGTTGCAATGACAAATCCCATTTATGGTGGTGGTCGTTATATTTTCGGGAAAACCAACTTTTGTTTAGCTTTTCGTGGTGGTTTGGGCAAGCAAATAGTGCTTTTTAGCAAACAAGACAAAGGCAGCGTTGCAGTAAAATACGCATATTCTTACGGTGGTTCTGTCGCTTTTTTGAAACCAGTTTATTACGAAGTAGAACCACCGGGAGGTGTAATCGAAGACAAACTTTTCAGGGAAATACGCAACGACCAATGGATTATCGGAAGGTCATCGGCGTTCAAAGGTTTTTCGGAAAGTTCCTTTGTGCCGGGCGTTTTTGTAAAAGGAAGCGTAAGTTTTGAGTACAGCACCAACAATAGATACGTAAGTGCAATCGAGGGTGGAGTGATTATTGATGCCTATATGAAGGAGTTGGATTTGATGGCAGAAACCGACAACAGCCAATTTTTCTTTACGTTATTCATCGCATACCGATTCGGAAAAATCATTAATGATAACTACGAAGATGAAATATAGCCGACTCGTAAAATAGCGGTAATAATTTTATTTTCTATTAATAAACACTCATACAAAAGTTGTTAATAAACAGCATAAAACTTTTGTATGAGTGCATAAATAGTTCAAAAACGGTTATAAACCCTACCCTAATTTTAGCGTATCTTCTTCCGTATTTGTACTATCGTTTTGTTTTATCATGATTGAATCTAACTCAGACTCAAGCTCTTGAATCTTTGAGTCTTCTTCTTCTTCGTTTGTATTTACGTAGTCTTTTTTATCAGCTTCTTCTTTTGGCTCCGAGTTGCACGAAAATAGCGCAAGAGATGCAACAAAAAGTGCAGTAGCGAAAATTGAGGTAATTTTTTTCATCGTATCATTTTTTATGGTTGAATAATTGCAAATTTATAATAAAAAAAGCACATACAGGCAGAAACATAAAGCATCGGTAGCCAAAAAATAAGATTAAGCGTAAAGTGTTATTTTATTAGAAGTTGTATGTAGTTAAAATACAGATTGATAGCAATCCGAAAAAAGTGTCGATTGTTTTTGTACGCCTACTTATTTCTTTTTTGCCTGATTTTCAAACTCCTCACATTCGTTGCAATAAATGTCGCGTATCTCTTCATTATCAAATATTTGGAAGCTAATATTGCAGTTGCCAATAAATAAACCACACCATTCTTCTTTTGTTAAAATTTTCTTAGCTTCAATCAGTTCGCTGTAATAATTAGATTGCGGATATTCGTAAGGATGAACGTAGGATAGTTTTAAATAATAAATTAAAATATCGTGGTCTGGGTTTTCCGTTGTTGCAAAGGGTTTTATAATGGATATAGCAATGTTTTCGAACTCGTAAAAAACAAAAAAACGCGCAAATTTCATAGCAATTTCGGTGTCGGCTTGCAAAGTTTTATAATACTCATAAATTGCCATTATAGACTTGTTAAACAAAGTTTTATACTTTTTTTGTCGCAATTTGGAATAATAATATGCTGCTGCTTTAAAGTGGTAGTTTAGTTTAAGTTTTTCATAATCGGGCATTTCGCCAAAAGAGTTGGTCGATTCTAAGAAAAAATATTTTTCATTATTTTCCAGTTCTTCCCATATTTTTTTTGGCGGGAAGTTGTTATCAAACAGTTCTTTATCCCAGTTTTCGATAAGAAAAATAAGCTGATTGTAAACCGAAAGATATGGTGCAGTTGGCAAACTGGTAAGTTTATTTAATCGCCAATAAAACCGAGCTGGCGTATAGCCCATTTGCGTACATAGAAGTAATTTATACTCATATTGAAGTTGGTTTAACCAAAACCTTTCAAATGGCGGATAAACTGGCGGATTCAATTTGCTAATCAGGCTTGTTTCAAAAATTCCTGCCTTAATATTCTTGTAAATATGGTAGTGCATTCTTTCCAAAGTATCAATATATCGGTGTCGAAATTTAATGGTATCGACTTTTGAGGAATCGAGAATCCGATTGAACTCCATGAGCCACAAGCCTTGACGGTTTTTATCATTTACCTGAAAAAGAGCCCTCAATTCTATTTGTGCGTAACGTTGTTTGTTTAAAATAGTTTCGTACTTTTTAAGTTTATCTGCGTTTTGGAGCAGTGTTTTTACTTCCGTTTTTGAAAGTCCTAAAAACTCTGAAAAACGAATACTGTCTTCGCTTATTTGCGTATTTAATAAAGCCCAGTTTTCGTCGGTTTTAATTTTTGCAATAATACTAGAATTTTGTATAGATTGTATAGCATTTACAATGCTTTCGGCACGTTTTTGTTGTAATTCTTTGTTTGCCTGTTCTTTTCCTTCAACAGAAGCGTATGCTTTGATTTTTACGTTCTTAATAACGTACATATCAGATGATAACGAGTCAACAAGAGGCTTAATGTCTGCAACATTATATTCATATTTGTTATGCTCGAAAGGAACAACGATAGAATACTTTTGCCAAATTTTTGGTAGCTCGTATTTGCGTGTATTTTCATCTGCTCGCATATTTACGCTGTGGAACTCTGTAAACTGTTCGCCACAATAGCTCCCAAAATGCAGTACACGACAAACTACATCATTTTGTATGACAACTACATTTACCTCATAAATACTTGTCGGATTGCCAGATATTTTACCAATTCCTGCCGACCAACTATCTGGATGCCACTTTTTTGCTAATTCGACACGCACACTTTTTCGTCGATTGAATAAAGCCTTGAAAGCCTTTTTTCGTCTTTTTTTTCGGAATCGCTTTTTCTGTTTGTGCCACGATTTTAAGAGGTTTTTTTTATAAATTGGTTTTTCGACAACTCCATTGAATACGCACTGCCCATTGCGATGCGTTATTTGCGTGTAATACTGCGGATTACCACAGTCGTATGGTCGATATTCAACAACCTCAATCGCCAGTCCGTCCTTTCTGTTTTGGAATAGTTTTTTTACTAATTCTACATCTTCCGTAGATAGATAAATTCTCTTTTTATTAACTTTTAGCCTTAATCGTTCTCCAAGTTGAATTGCTTCAATACACTCATCACACTCCTCATTTTCAGGGTTTTTCAGTTTCCAAACATGAGTTCCATCATGCCTAATTCTTGGAATAGAATCGAAACTATTGACCAAAGGTGTAGGTACAAAATCCGAATAAGAGAAGAACTCCTTGTTTTCTTTAGCACCATATATCCAATCGCGTAATCCAAACTTTTGAGCTACGTATAATTTGTTTTTATCCGGATTAAACCCGACGGCAACACCAGTGAAAATTACATTAGGATTAATAATATTTTCATAGTGTTTTACCGAATGTATCCAGGATTCTACAATATCAGATGCCGCCCTATCGTAAGTATCTGCAATGTGGGCATCTTCTTTTTTTGCATGTTTCAATCGTGTCCGTGTCAGCAAAATTCCCATTGCAACATTCTCTGCCACAATAGAATAATCTAAACCGCCGTGCCAAACAACACGGTCGTAAGGCTTTCTGCGTTTCGGAAATTCGTTTTCAAAATGTGTAAGCCTGCTTTTTTCTACCATATATTCTGCATGAGACTTTGCGGCAACATAAAGAATTGAGTCATTGGTAAGAGGTTTTATATCAAGCGATTGACGAACACTGTCAATTTTTATCTTTATCAGATGTTCAATAAATTTTAAATTAACATTTATTGTTGTAAATTTATCCTGTGACGATTGCGCAACTGATTTCTCGAATGGAAAAACAAGCACAGTCAGAAAATAAATTATAATAATAAAATAATATTTGTTCATGAATAGTTAGTTTTAATGAAAAATCTTGATTATTAGCTAAATGCAAAGATTATTGAATATTGCAAATATGATAGTGCAACGCAAATAAAAGTACATAAAAATAAAAAAACAGGAATGGAAATTCTAAGTGTCCTACACTTTTTAATATTGAGACAACGATTTGCTATTTGACTGAAAATAAGCAACAAACAGCAAATAATGGTATAGGTTAATTTAAT
>JAOZMU010000528.1 GCA_029934165.1 Bacteroidales bacterium | reverse complement strand
CGACAATCACTTGCCCGGAATAACTTAAAGTATGTACAATGAAAAACTATCTGGTAGCGTTAAAAAGCCCTTCCACCAAACACTGCTTAAACTGTGCCCCTAATTTCGAAACAGTGTATTTACGTTGATATAAATCGTAACCACAGGTTGATAACGTCTGAAGCAAAGCCGGATCATTACGAAGTAATTTTATCGCCTCCACCAAAGCGGGCGCCGACTCTCGCTGACAGAGAACAACATGTTCACCATGTTTGAGCATCAAGCAGACCGCCGGCGATGTACCAGAAATGACTGGTTTTCCCATTGCCAAGCCCTCATAAATCTTGTTTTGAATCGTCATCAACGATTGTGGGGTTGTACCAAAAGCCCCCAGGCACACATCCGCCCGCGCAATTTTCCCGGGTACATCTTGCTTGTCTACCCAGCCAGTAAAACCGACATTCTCTAGATCGTATTGTTCAGCCAAAGCTACAGCTTGCGCTTTAGTTGGCCCATCCCCCACAAATTCAAAGTAAATATCTTGCTCATTTTGAAGTATGTTTGCCGCTTCAACAATATACTGCACGCCATGATTAGGGATAAACGTACCATGATACAAAACTCGAAACAGAGTATCGTCTGAAGCACCCGCCGCACCCGGGGTAAAGAAACGATCATCAGCCCCCGTGGGCACTAGACAAAACCGTGATGGATTAACCAAAAAATTTTCCTCAAACCATTGCACATAAGCCGCCGTATCTTGAACTAACAAATCCGGTAAAGCATACGCCCTCTTTTCTAAGCCGTGCAATATTTTCCCGGTCAAAGGGTATTTCTCCACTAAGCCACGTTCCGTAGCAATCAAATACAATGACATAAACACATCCCAAACCAGAGGCTTTTTGCGCAACTTGGCTAGCCCCCATGCGAGAAAGACATCAATATGTCCAGGATACCCCAAAATCAGCACATCATAATCATCAAGATGGAAATATTGCCACAAAAGCTGTATATAAGTTCTAAAAACGCGCCACACGAAAGTCAGCGACAACCATCCCCCACTTGCAACGGCCACACGATCAGCTTCCCCTTGCCACAATGGGACTTGGCACTCGACAACCTCTACGCCATTTTGACGTAGCCCCGCTATCATTATCTGATTGCGCGAATAATTTTCACGGTAGGTGCCAAAATAACAAACTCGCAAATGTGTTCCTCCAATCCCAACATAGTTTAAATTAACTTCACACTGTATGCCAATGTTAATATAAAAGTGTTAAGGGGAAAAAATAAAGTCTCTGCCCTTAGCTCCGCTCCTTGAGTAACCGTCTAACACTATCGCACCAAGCCATGCTCTGGAAGTGATAAAATAATCTCTTTCAAATCTGTGCTGATAAGTAACCGGTGCATATCAATGTCAATATCCGCCCCTCGCCATGGGCCCCCTAAAAAGAGCGTAGCCACAAACAAGGGTTGTGCTCGCTCCACTGACTCAATCGAGACCGCTGTCCTGGTCGCGGTGTCGTCCGTAGTAATGACAATGTTTCGATCTTCCAGAGTTAGAAAATGAACCTCAGCCCCTGGTTGCGCCAAGCGCAAACCATCACTTATATCATCATCGGTGGTACTCAAATGCCAAACCAACGCGGTACGCTGCGAGTTCAAAGGTATCGCCATATCAAGCACCACCAATGGCCCGTGATCATGATACAAATAAATCCACCGATCATGCTGACGACCTTGCCACCCGGTCAACCGAGTGTGGGACCAATCTACCGCCGCACTGGTTTGAAAGTCCACTACTTCAGCATAATAGGGCGGATCCTGCGCCCACGGCCCACCAAGGCCCAACAATGCATACAAAACAGCATCCATTCCCACGCGCTCGACCAACAACCCATTCAAATTTTCACGGGGCACACGCTTATCTCGAAACAAACTACGTCCCGCTGGAAGCCAAACAAAGGACGCCCCGGTCAACCTTTCGCTAACTAGCGGCGTCTCTTGATACACCAAAGAAATAGTATTCGTGGCCTTGTAACGATGCCAGCCCGTAAAACGCAAATCTAACAGGGCATACGTAGCCTCCGGCCCCCATCCATCACGAAAAACAATCTTATCTGGAGCTAACGGCCCTTTCTGATTTGGCAAACCAGAATCGGCATAGAGCAAACAGGAGCCTTGTGTAGGGGACAATCCCGTCATGAACAATGGCGCATCAACCCCCGGTTGAGCCGCTAAATACCCCGCCTCTGCCTCCAGTTTTTCCACAGCCCGCCCCGCCAACCACAAGTATTGCGGGTCTTCTGTCAAGATCGCGCCTAAATGACCGATACCGGCTGGGGACAAAGCGGCCGGATGATTGTATTTCAATGCTTGTCCATCTGGCAAAGCTTGCAACAACAGCCACTCAAACGAAAGTTGTTGCAACTTGTCCGAATAAACCCCAGTATACAAGGATTGAAAATAAGCATTATTAAGCCATTCTAATTGATAACCGTAGGCATCATCGGTATTATGAAAGCGGGCTTCCCAACCCCGTGGATTACGCGCCAGATAATCGCGATTAAGTGCGGATAATGCTGGCTCCGTCAGCCCTTCAACTTCGAGCAACGCCAACAATCCGGCCCCATTTTCCTGATTCTCATAAAGACCCTCGGGCCATTGGGCAAAGGCCACGCCATACATCCAATCCACCCATTCGACAGTCAATGCCCGGCGATTGATATTGGCAAACCATGCTTGCACAAAGATTTGTTCTGACGCGGAAAAGAGAGCGGGGAATTGCTCGCGTACCCGTGCGAAATAATAGACACGCAAAGCCGCTTGATATTGAATCCACTTAACACTATGCGCCGGGCCAGCAAATAGTTGTGCTGTTGCTTCAGCCAACAGGCTTTCCCGAAAAATCGCGGCCCAATCCGCCGAACTTGTACCTAACGCCAACATCCCATATTCTGGTGGGCCTTTACGAGGATGGGCTACAACCCGCGCTAAAAGGCGTTCAAAAACAGCTTGCCCCTCAAAGGTCTGACTGACAGAAGCCGCCTCGCCACACAAAAAAGGCGTATCGGCAGTGATGCCCGGGTAAGCAGGGGCCGAAACAGGATAAAAACTATGCTGATAAGCCCGTACAGTTCCTAATCCACCTAATAAACAAATCAGGCCCCCGCCAACCAGCAAACACCACCGCCGCACCCGCCATTCAAATAACGGGCCAGTAACATTTTGA
>JAOZMU010000527.1 GCA_029934165.1 Bacteroidales bacterium | reverse complement strand
TCAAACGTTTGAAAATATATTAATTTAATCCGAAAACCAAATTCACTCCAGTATACATGAAGAAACTATAAACTTTGGCGGTGAAACCAAAACAATTTACTATTACCAATATTCTGAGTTGCAGTTGGTTGTGAGTTAAGTTTTGGTGCTTTTGTGCCATCGTTAAAAAATTTGTGTCCGACAAAAACACGTGCTTCGTCCCAAAGGTTTTGTTCTATAAAGCTATTAAACAACGTAGTACCACCTTCGATAATTATTGATAGAATTTTGCGTGCGTACAAAAAAGCAAGAATTTGTTTTGGAATATTCCGTTCAAAATCTAAAAGACAGAACTCTAAATTTGGCTTGTTTTTATGTTCTTTTTCTGTAAAAACGACCGTCGGAATAGAGCCATCAAAAAGAGATAAGTCGCTGGATAGCATTAAGTTTTGGTCTATGACTAATCGTAATGGCGTTTTTCCAGACCAATTGCGAACATTGAGTTTTGGGTTGTCTTTTTGTGCTGTTTTTGTGCCAACAAGAATTGCCTGTTCTTCGGTGCGCCATTTGTGTACAATGCGTCGTCCCCAACAGTCTGTAATCCAGTGTGGTTGGCGTGGTGTTTCGGCAGTGCGACGAATATCTATGAAGCCATCGATTGTTTGCGCCCATTTCAGAATTATGTAAGGGCGGTTTTTCTCATGGTAAGTAAAAAAGCGATGATTCAAACTACGTGCTTCATCTTCAAGAATGCCAACTGTTACGCTGCAACCGCTATCGCGTAGTCGTTTTATTCCGCGTCCAGCCACTTCGGAGAAGGTGTCTGTGCAGGCAATTACTACACGTGGTATTTTATGTTTAATAATTAAATCGGCGCAAGGTGGTGTGCGCCCAAAATGTGAACAAGGCTCAAGGCTAACATAAATTGTAGATTTCTTCAGTAATTCCTTGTCATTTACGGAGTTAATGGCGTTTACTTCTGCGTGTGCTTCGCCACATTTTTGATGGTAGCCTTCGCCAATAATTTTTCCGTCATGCACGATAATTGCACCTACCATTGGGTTTGGGTGTGCGCCAGAAATTCCGCATTCTGCAATTTGTAAACACCGTAGCATAAATTTTTCGTCTGCTTTTTTCATAATTTCAAATTTCTGATTATAACTGGTTTTGTTGAAAAATGAAAATCCGTGTTCCAATTTTTGCGATGATAGGAACACAGATTCAACAGATTAATATCAGATTTTTTAATTTTGAATAAATTATTCGGCATCTTTCAGGGTAGTTGACTCTTTTATTCTAAAAAACACAACGTAAAGTATAAATAACCAGACGAATACAATGTTTGTGTTGAAAAAAAGTGTCAACTATATCATGTTTCGTATATTGCATAATATCAACACGTTATTTGAATTTGCATTTCATGCTTGAAAGATGCCGAATTGTATCCATAATTCCTATTTTTGCGAAAATATCGGGACACTAACGGATTTTAGATTAGTTGCAATTACATTTTAAATCATAATCCCAACTTGTTCCTTTATCAGTATTTGCTTCTACTTTTATAAGTATTCGTTTTTTATTACATGATAATGTTTTTGTTCCTTCTCCTGTTACCATTCCAGTTGTGAAGATTTTTCTTTTAAGAATACCTGTCCCACAGTAAATAGTAATCTTATCTGGGTACTTATCTCCTAAATTCCATGTGATGGTAAAGTTATCACAACCATTTAAGTCATGTTTTCGTTTTGTGCTTTTGTTTTTTCCACTATTACTACCTTCACAACCTAAAATATGTTCTTCAAACGGAATATTCCTATCATTTTGGCTTCCGTTTTCCAATTCGCGTAACGATTTTGAACCGTCAACTTTTCTGTTGTTTTCCTGTCCATCATACTTTCCGATTATCTTGATTTTATCGTCTGGTTTTGCTTCGACATAAAAACAGCCGCCATTTTTTGTTGCTACTAATGAGCCGTTTACATATATGTCGTTGGTTGCTCCTGAGATTGCATTTCCATCTTGGTCAACATCGCAAAATTGAACTCTTATTGGAACTTCAAACGGAATATTCCTATCATTTTGGCTTCCGTTTTCCAATTCGCGTAACGATTTTGAGCCGTCAATTTTTCTGTCGTTCACTTGTCCGTCATACTTTCCGACTATCTTAATTTTATCGTCTGGTTGGGCTTCTACCGTGAAACAGCCTCCGTCTTTTGTTGCTACTAATGAGCCGTTTACGTAAATGTCATTTGTTGCACCAGAAATTGCATTGCCGTCTTGGTCAACATCACAGAATTTAACTTCTATTGGGTTTTCTTCTAATGGAATTGTGCGCAAATTTTCTGGATTTGGATGCATGATTTCTGAATAATCTACGTCTTTTACTTTTGTGTCATTCATTCCATAACCAACAGAACTTCCGTTAGCCACAATGCTAACATTTTGACAAGGATATACACAATCGACTTCAAACCAACCGTCTGCACCACTCACTCCACTTCCAACATTTACTCCATCGGCAATTATTGAATAACGTGCGCCCTCAACGCCTTTTGATTGGTCATCTGCATCGACAATTCTGAACTTCTCGACTGGTGCCGGTTTTCTGCATAAAGGAATAACTCTTGCACTGGCATTGTCTTTCAAGTCGTCGTACAAAGCATCTTTTATTGTGTTGTCATTCATCAAATATTCGTTGGGACAGATGTTTTTACTGCGGGCAACTATACTTATGCGGTCGCCAATGCCAGAAGACACAGGAACTTCGCCATTTACGTTACTAATAATAGTTTCCACTTGAGTCGAGCCATCGGCTTTTATTATTGTAACAGTATTTTCAATATTTGCTAACGCCTCGCCAGTTTTACAATCGACATTTTTAAATACGATTGGCTCAGGTTTTGGACGCATATATTGTCCGTTCTTCTTCTGTATAATCTATCCAATCATCTAATTTATGATAAACCACCGTCGAAGAGTCAAAGTAGTAAGGATTGGTTACATCAATACGAATTTTACTAATGAGTCTTATTGAGTCAGATACTCCAACACCTTTTGCAATTCCGTTTATATTGGTTGGTATCCTTGCTTCTATAGCAGTATCTATTCCTTCAACGAATATACTACCAAGTGCATTGGCAAGAGGCTCTCTTGTGTTGACATCTTTTACATGAAATTTAGGCATGTTTCAGATAAACTTTACACTTTAAAAAACCTTATTTTTTATTATTATGT
>JAOZMU010000526.1 GCA_029934165.1 Bacteroidales bacterium | reverse complement strand
TAAACGTTTCATAAAAAATAGGTCTTAGACCTTAGTTCGAGTTTTACAGAATTGCGTAAGTAACACTAATTAGGTCTTAGACCTTAAATGTGGCGACAAAGACAGTATTTTTTACAGATGTGAAACTTTTTAAAACCAATGATGGGTTTTAATATGGAAGTTCGCAAAAGATTATTTGATGAGTAGTTTTGGAATAAAAAAAAGCTGGTAGAAAATTCTACCAGCTTTTTTTATTGGTAAAAGGTGGAGTTATACATCAATATTTGCGTATTTTGCATGACGTTCAATAAAATCGCGGCGTGGTGCTACTTCATCGCCCATCAACATTGAGAATATTCTGTCGGCTTCTGCTGCATTATCTATCGTAATTTGGCGTAAAGTACGTTGCTCAGGGTTCATTGTCGTATCCCATAGTTGTTCCGCATTCATCTCACCTAAACCTTTATAACGCTGAATATTAGCATTTTGTCCAATCTTTTCTAAGGCTGCAATTCGTTCCTCTTCCGACCAGCAATAAATCTCGTTCCGATTTCTTTTCACTAAATATAGAGGCGGCGTAGCAATATAGAGATATCCTTTTTCGATTAGGTCTTTCATGTATCTGAAAAAGAATGTCATAATCAAAGTTGCAATGTGGCTACCATCGACATCGGCATCTGTCATTATGACAATCTTATGATAGCGTAACTTCACCATATTCAGAGCCTTGCTGTCCTCTTCTGTTCCGATAGAAACTCCCAAGGCTGTGAATATATTTTTTATCTCTTCATTTTCGTAGATTTTATGCTGCATAGCTTTTTCTACGTTCAAAATTTTTCCGCGCAACGGCATGATAGCCTGAAACATACGGTCTCTCCCTTGTTTTGCTGTTCCGCCAGCCGAGTCGCCCTCGACAAGAAATACTTCGGATTTTGTAGGGTCTTTAGATGAGCAGTCGGCTAATTTGCCGGGAAGCCCTGCTCCTGAAAGGAAGTTTTTTCGTTGTACTAATTCGCGTGCTTTTCGTGCTGCATGGCGTGCTGTTGCTGCAAGAATTACCTTCTGAACTATTGTTTTTGCATCTTTCGGATTTTCTTCTAAATAGTTGCTAACCATCGAACTAACAGCTTGGTCTACGGCTATGCTAACTTCCGAGTTTCCGAGTTTTGTTTTTGTTTGACCCTCGAACTGAGGCTCTTGTACTTTTACAGAAACAATGGCTGTGAGCCCTTCGCGAAAGTCGTCGCCACTAACGTCAAATTTTAGCTTGGTAAGCATTCCTGTTTCATCGGCATATTTTTTTAACGTGCGTGTTAATCCGCGTCTAAATCCTGTTAAATGCGTACCACCTTCGTGCGTATTGATGTTGTTTACGTATGAATGGATATTTTCTGTGAACGATGTATTATATTGTAACGCAATTTCAACAGGGGTTTCGCCTTTATCCGTAGAAATACTAATGGTGTCATCAATTAATTTTTCGCGGTTAGCATCTAAAAACTCAACAAATTCTTTCAGTCCTTCTTCCGAATAAAATTCTTCGTAAATATATTCGCCTGTGTCATCTTTCTCCCTCAAATCTTTGATAGTGAGCGTAATACCTTTGTTGAGAAATGCAAGTTCGCGTAAACGAGAGGCTAAAATATCAAATTTATATTCAATGGAGCTGAAGATGGTTGTGTCTGGTCTGAAGGTAACTTCTGTTCCAGTTTTTTCACTTGTCCCGATTTGTTTGATGTCGTAAAGTGGCTGTCCAATTTGGTATTCTTGCTGATAAATATGCCCATTGCGAAAGACTTTTGCCGTCAAATGTGCAGATAATGCGTTTACACACGAAACTCCAACGCCGTGAAGACCGCCAGAAACTTTGTAGGAATCTTTGTCGAATTTTCCGCCTGCGTGCAAGACTGTCATCACTACTTCGAGTGCCGATTTGCCTTCTTTTTCGTGCATTTCAACAGGAATTCCGCGTCCATCATCAAGTACGGTTATTGAGTTGTCGGCATTAATAGTAACGTTGATTAAATTACAATATCCCACTAGTGCCTCATCTATAGAGTTGTCAACCACCTCATAAACAAGATGGTGGAGTCCCTTTACGCCAATGTCGCCAATGTACATGGCTGGGCGCTTACGGACTGCCTCAAGACCCTCAAGTACCTGAATGCTGTCTGCTGAGTAATTGTTACTTTTTGCGGGGTCTTTTTTAGGGATTTCAGTTTCTTTTTCGGACATGATATTTTTTATGAATTATTTCTAAATTTTCCTGTTAAAAATCAAATTATGAGTTATATACAGTCGTTTTATTGTTGCTATAACTAAGTAGTCATATAAGAATATAGGCAAATTAAATTCGTCTGATTAGCAATTTTCAAAGATAAAGAAAAATGGAATTGAAACCAATCTTTTGGAGTGTTATTTAAGCGACAAAGAGCCACACTATGGCGAGGCTCTACATTTTTCGCCATTCTATGTTTTCGATATTACGTTTTTTCGCTGCTAAAATGAATCCAGATAAGGATAATTTCATTTACTTGGTTTTGATATTTTTCGTAATATTTTCTGCTTTCAATTTGTGCCATTGCGGTCTCTTTTGGCATATCTATACTAAGAAAGGCTAAAAACTTAACTTTTTCAATAGTTTTAAACTATTGAAAAGTTCTGATAACTAATGAGATAATTGACAATACAATAGTTTAAAATTAACACTAATTAAATATACCTTAAATTCTAAACTAAATTATTGCCACTTATCGGCATAACTCCACCAATAATTGCTGAATTTTACGTTTTTTGAAAAACAATAAAATATCATAATGATTCTGAAAAGTCGGAAGAACTATTTAGAAAAACACAAATCCACTGATTATTATAACTTTAAACAAAATAGTGTAGATTATGTTTTTGCCTGATAATCACAAAGTTAGTAATTACAAGAAAAGTTCTTCCGACTTTTCAGTACATAAACATAATTTTCTTTCGGGTCTCTCATGTCCCGAAAATGTTTGTATGCCTATTAGAAGTTTATTTTGTTTCATTGTTTTGTTTTTTTGTGTATTATTACCTTAAAAATATAATTATTTTCTCAAATTCAAGAAAACGCAAAAATTAATTCGCGTTAATTTAGCCGCGCCGAGGCGAAGCTCTACACAGGTATTATCATGCGTAAGCCAATTATTAATATAACTCAAGTTTCTGACTTCGCCCTTACAACTTGATATTTAACACATTGCAA
>JAOZMU010000525.1 GCA_029934165.1 Bacteroidales bacterium | reverse complement strand
GTCTAAGAGACGAATCTGGAAGTATGGAATTTGATAATCTCCAAGATTTACTGACGGCTACGGAAGAAAATTTAACTAAAGGCGATGGTGTAAAACACCCATTGGAAATTATTAAAGGTAGCCTTGCAAATTTGAAGTTAAAAACTGAGCCAAAAGACAAAAACCGTGGAAACGACCGCCGAATAAAGCAAGAAATTACTATAATAATTGCGATGGATCATAGCGGCAGTATGTCTAAAGAGATGATGGACAATGCAAAACAGGCGGTAAAATCTATTTTCAATCCCAATATTCCCGATGGTAGTATTTGGTTTTCTACGTTTGATAACGTTGTACACGATAGCAAGTATTTGTCGCCAAAAAATTACGATGATGTAGTTGGATTACTTAATCCGCATCGCCGTGAGTTTGGTTTTAACCCTAATGAGTTTGATACTGACTTGTTTAGCTGCATAATAGAAAAAATAAAGGAGTTTGAAATTCATCCTGAGATGAAGGATAAGGGAGGCAAAAGAGTTTTGATAATTTTGACAGATGGACAAAATGATACCGAAGGACTGCCTAAATATCAAGGTCTTACGCCACCCGAAGCCGAAGATGTTTTTCGGATTGCTGCGGAAAAAGATATAATTATTTATACTATCGGATTTGGTGAAAATGCGGATAGAAATTTCTTGGAGCAATTGCCTAAAAAAAGTAAAAATCCCGATGGTAAGTATTATTATAAAATGCTCGACCAAGAATTATCTGTTGTGTACGAAGATATTTTGAATAAAGTTTGGGCAGATTATCGCATTTCGGCAATTCCTATAGAAAAAAAATTCTCTGGAAATGAGCGTGAAATTTGCCTTACACTAACTGATTTAACAAAAAACCTCACACTGACAGCGTGTAAAAGTTACCGTGGCGGTAGTCCGACAAATATTGTTTCGCTACCAGATTATCCGCCACCACAAGCAGAACAAACAGACCTCGACACACCAAAGGCAAGCTCTTTTCTGAAGAGTTTATTGCTTGGTTTATTGTTACTTCTGATTTTATTGTTGTTTTCTGCCGTAATTTATCCTTGGTTTAGAAGACAGAAATTCAAACGCGAATTTGTACGTATATTCCCTGACTCGGAATGGGATACGTATTGCCCATTTTGTTCTGATAAGTTGAAAACTGGGGAAAAAATTGTCGAGAAATGCCAACATACAATTCACCTGAAATGCTGGGATAAAAACGGACATCACTGTACAGAATACCCATCAAAATGCAATATTGGAACAGAGGGCAGCTTTGGTCTCAACGATTTTTTCCGACAAAAGGGAAATAGTAAATATTTGAACTGGATGTTTTTTGGTGCAGTTGCTGGATTTTTTTCATGGATGTTATTGCATTTTACATCAGGGAGTTCTGCGTTTGTGGCGGTAACAGAAAACATTCTTTCCATCTTCGATAGTTCTGCCAAAAACAATGCGCCTCTCTACGCCGACAACACTTTGACAGGCTTGATAGTTGGCTTTTTTCTGTTTCTATTTTTCTCCATCGTTGAAACGGTGCGAAACTTTTCGGCACAGAAAATACCAAATCTAATACTAAGAGCTGTTGGTGGTGGAGTTCTGGGATACGTATTATTCTTTATCGGAAGCTACATATTTATAGCACTAAACATTGATTATTTTTCGCATCTTACCGCTTGGCTAATTTTTGGCACATTGGTTGGAGGCGGAATGTCTTTAGGTTCGTCAATTCAATTGAAAAACGGACTATTGGCTGGGTTTGTGGCTTCGGTTTTAGCCTTTCATATTTATTATTTGTTGTCCTTTCAAGCCGATTTTGGCGAGCCCGGAAAAGTTATTAGTCTAATGCTTTATGGCTTGTTTTTGGGGCTTATAATTTCTCTTGTTGTTGCAATGCTCGAACGGATTTCGTTGGAAATGATGAACGGGAAAAATCGTGGTCAGAAAATACCGATTAGCAAGTGGCTGAAAAAAGGTCAAAAAATAACAATCGGAAGAGCAGATACAAGTATTGTAGCCCTCGACTGGGAGCATAAAATTGGTGAGCAGCAAGCTGTTATCTTCTTCGACAAACAACAGCGCAAAGCCTATGTTGCGGATATTCGGAGTTCGTTGCCAACATTTCTGAACGGAAAACCAATGAGTAGCAATCAAGATTATCCACTGAATAATGGCGATATTCTCAAGTTTGGAGACACATATTTGATGTATATCGAGATGCAACGATAACCGATTGATGAGAAAAAAGGCATTATTTTATAACGCCTGATGACATTTTATTAGTGATGTTTTTAGCAAGAATAGTTTCGGTGTGATTTTCTAATATGTCGAGTAGGTAAAGGGGACTTTCACCTATAGACTTCTCACAGGCACGCACGTGAACCTCTCGGCTCATACGGCTCCTCCAGATTAGACGAAGTAAGTACTACGGTTTCTGGCTATTTGTCTTAGCCATTTTCGTGCTTTGCTGTACGTATCTGCTTGTTTAAGTGATAGATAAAGCCAAGTTCTGAAACCGATTTGGTACGAAACGATGTAGTTTCATCTCGCGTAATTATGGGACGTATTTATTTTGTTTTACGTTCAATTTAATCTAACCTGCGAGCAGGTATAAATACTCATGTAGAAGCACACGAATTTACCAACTGTTTATTTACAATCGGGCAATAACACCATTAAATCAGGCAGTTAGGAGTTGGCGGTTTAGGGCAGGCTTAAACCAGCGATAACAAATATACACGTTGTGTGCAACTAAAAACAACGAGATACATAATAGAAATGAAAACGATTTTGATAAAAAACTGAAAGTTTTTTATTTTTAAATAAAAAGAAAAATGCAAATATTTCAAAAATCTGTCATACAAAAATATTTGAAAAGCCTTGATAATGATAAATTAGAAAAGGCATATTCAAAATTTAATGAGATTTATAGCTCTTCCAAAATTGAGAAAATTAAAAAACTCAACGAAGAAGAATATCAAGACGGTTTTTTGCGTGATTTATTCGTTGAAGTATTTGGATATACACTAAAACCTGATGAAAATTTCAATCTGGTAAGAGAATTTAAAAATCAAACAGACGGAAAAAAAGCAGACGGTGCAATTCTGAAAAATGAAAATGCAATTGTTGTAATTGAGTTAAAATCAACAAAAACAAGAGATTTAACAAGTATTACAGAACTCAAGTTTCTGACTTCGCCCTTACAACTTGA
>JAOZMU010000524.1 GCA_029934165.1 Bacteroidales bacterium | reverse complement strand
AACAGATTATTGACAATTTGTCAATAGAGTCCTTAAATCAGGTAGTTAGGAGTTGTCGCTTTAGGGTGGGCTTAAACAATTGTCGTTTGGGGATGGAATTAAATAATTGAATAATCACAATTGATATAGCAAACTAAAAAAACAATAAATATGAAATATTATGTCTAAAAATTTAACAATACTTCAAGCAGTAAATAAATTTATTGAAAGAACAAAAATCACAAAACGAATTTCTTTTTACTTAGATGATTTAGAGGATATTTTTGGAGATGCGAATTTTCATAAAATAGAAATAAATGGTAAAAAAGAAATGTTTGATTGGGAGCACATAATTCCATATTTAGACGAATTAAGTGATGTAGAAGAAGCTTTTTTTGAGTTGTATTATGAAGACGATGGTGCGTGGAATGGAATACCCGAAGATTTGGAAAAACTAACAAATTTAAAAAGGTTGAATATTGCATACCAGCATGATATAACATATATACCTTATGGAATACGAAATTTACGAAACATAGAAATATTTAATATAGCAGGAAATAAATTAACGGAATTTCCACAGATTTTTTACAGCCTACCAAAGCTCAAACAAATAGGAATAGTTAAAAATAATTTCAGCATTCTTGATATATTCTATGAAATCACCAACATTAAGAAACAAAGCAATCCATACAAACATGAACATACTGTATTAAATGAAACTATTAGCAGTATATATGAAATTATCATAAAGTATTATATTGAAAGCAAAAAATATGAGGTAATAGAAAAAAAATGGGGAGTTACAATCAAAAAACAAAACTATACTATTTTCTTTTTTTATGATGCACAAATAGAACATAGAATTGACAAAAATAATATAGCAATATGTGTTGAACAAAAGAAAGATACAGAAATATCCAAATTTGAAATTTTATGCGAAATTCAAGACTTATTTAATAAAATCAAGAATAATACAAATAAAATTGGTAAATTATATTACATCTCATCAAAAAGGTTTTATGAAAACGACATTATTTCATATTCGGAATTATTTAAAACATATAAGGAAGGGAAAAAGGAAATTAGTAATTATTCTGTATATGATGCTATATTGAAATTTGGAGGCAGAGAATTATTTGAAAAATTTGAAGAACAAAAAAAACAAGATATTGCAAGAGCAAGTAAATTTTTCAGTTCAAATAATAATCTTGAAAAAATAGAAATTGAGAATTTTAAACTATTTAAAAATATTAAAGTTGTTTTTTCTGATAGCATAAATGTTATAATAGGCAAAAATGGATATGGAAAAACAAGTCTTTTACAGGCTATTGCTATCGGACTTGTTCCAATTCAGCATGATGAATATGAGGCGAAGCATAGGATTATATACAAAAAATTTATAAATAAAAACGTATTTGTTAAATTAAAAACAACATATGAGCAGTTTGCAACAATTAAATTAAATTGGGCAAATTTTGTTCAATCATATAAAATACACACTGATACACTAACTTTAAATGAAAATTCAGATATTCTTCCAACAAATTATCTGGTATTAGCTTATGGAGCTAATCTTTTTAGCAATGAAAAGAAGAATTATGACCAAATAATAAGTAGAATAATTGAAGAGGATGGTAAAAATTATAGTATTTATTCTGTATTAGAAGATTATACTGAACATTTTTATAACCCTTTAACCGTCTTACAAATATTAACTGATAAATCACCAAGTCTTTATCCTAAAAAAGCAAAAGAAATAAATCAGAAAGTAAAATTAATAATTGATACTTTAAATATATTCCTAAACATACAAGAACCTGAAACATATAAAGTAGAATTAAATAAATCAGATAACAATATATACATAAGAGGAAAATATTATTTTACAAATAAAAAAGGTCGGTGGGAATTGAATGAGTTAAGCGAGGGATATAGAAAAAATATTCTTTTGATAACAGATATACTATTGCGAATAATATCCGCAAAAATTAGTCTTTTACCTGACGAACCTATTAAAAACATTTTCAAAAAAGTAAGAGGAACAATTCTTATTGACGAATATGATAAACACCTTCATGCAACATGGCAACGTGAATTAATATTTCATTTGAAGCAAACTTTTGAAAACCTGCAATTCATATTAACAACTCATAATGTCTTTTCATTACAATCAGCAGAAGGTGAAAATGCAATAATTATCAATACCAAAGATGATAAGTTAAACATTACTTCAACTAAAATAACAAATGGATTAAGCTTAGAAAGCATTTATAATGAATATTTTGATGGTGGTGATAAGTTTTTTGGATTTATTACAGAAATATTGTTTGAGAAATTCTATAAATTCTTAAAAGAAAAAAGGAAAAAAAGAAATGAAGAAAAAGGCGACTTGTCAGAAGAAGGTGAAAAAGAATTTAGAAACATTACAAATGAATTATTATCTTTTGAAAGTTCGGAAATAAAAGGAATTGTAACCCGAGAAATAAGACAATTCGAAAGAAAAACAGGTAAAACTATTGAATTATGAATAAGATAAACAGAAAACCAAAACCTGAATGTCTTGTTGAAAACGCACAAAAATGGACGAAGGATTTGATTGAAAAAAGGAAAACAAAACCTGATTACTGGTATTGGCAGATTTATAAGAAAGAAAAAGTTGAGCATCTTTTAACACCTATTTTATCTGAAATGACAAATAACCATTGTTCATATTGCGGTTTATTTTCATTAGAGAAGAATGTGGGAGGAGGAAGCATTGACCACTTTAAGCCTAAATCAACTTTTCCTGAATTAGCTTTTGAATGGACAAATCTATTTATTGCATGTCCTGAATGCCAGAAGCTTAAAGGAAGTGATTTTCCAAAAAGAAACCTGATAAAATTTGATGATATTGAATACGATTTCGAGAATTGGTTTGACATTGAATGGAAAACAGGGAAAATTATTGCTAATCCCGATAAGACTGAAAAAGAACAAAGCATTGCCCAAACAACAATAGATTGGCTTGGTATAAATAAAGGAAGCAGACCGAAAGCAAGAAATGATGAGTTAGAAAAATACAACGGTAATTCAATTACAGACATTTGGAGATGGTCTTATCCTTATTTTTTAGAACGAGGAAAAATATGTCGAGTAGGTAAGTGGACTTTCACCCATAGACCTCTCACAGGCACGCACGTGAACCTCTCGGCTCATACGGCTCTTCCAGATTAGACGAAGTAAGTACTACGGTTTCCAGCCGTACTTCCAA
>JAOZMU010000523.1 GCA_029934165.1 Bacteroidales bacterium | reverse complement strand
TTTTGTACGCAAGAAGAACTTTTTGACTGTAAACTACTTATGAAACATGCCAACAAATGGTAAATATTTTGTTGAAGCTAGTATGAATAAAAATATTTCGGCACTGATGGAAAAGTGCGTAATAAGTCGCGAGTCAATAATTTATACCAATCAGTTTATCACCAAATATGGAGAAATTCGCTGGCTGCAAACCACACTAACGCCTATTTTTAGCAAAAATATTCTTTCAAAATACATAGCAATCGACTCTGATATTACAAAAATTAAGTTGGCAGAAGCCGAAATTGCCAAAAAAAGTCTAAACATAAAAGACAGCATTCAGTACGCTTGGAGGTTACAAAACGCAATATTACCACCGTCCGAAATGATACGCAGTATTTTAGGGGATTATTTTCTACTATTCAAGCCAAAGGATATTGTTAGTGGCGATTTCTACTGGGTGCATGCCTCCGATAAAAGAACAGTTGTAGCAGTTGCCGATTGCACTGGACATGGAGTTCCGGGCGCGATAATGAGTATGTTAGGCGTATCGTTGCTCAACCAAATAATCAGAGAAAAGCCTGAGACAAACTCCAACGAATTGCTTGAATTACTGAGAATTGGAGTTAAAAAATCGTTGCGTCAAACAGGAAAAACAAATGAGGCAAAAGATGGGATGGATATTTCTGTTTGCATTATAGAACATGAAACTCGAAAGTTGCAATTTTCTGGTGCGCACAATTCAGCCTATTTTATTCGTAATAAAGAACTTACAAAAATTAATGCCGACAAAATGCCTATTTCAATTTATAGACGCGAAAGGGCTTTTACGCGTCAGGAAATTGAGCTGGAAAAAAATGACATAATTTACTTGTTTTCTGATGGATACATAGACCAATTTGGCGGTAAGAAAAACCGTAAATTCATGACAGGCAACTTCAAAAAACTGCTTTTTGAGCATCATCTGAAGCCGATGGATGAGCAGCTCCAAATTCTTCAAAACACAATGACAGATTGGATGGGTGATTATACACAAATAGACGACATCGTTGTTATGGGTATTAGGTTCTAATTGCAAATATTACACGGCTATTGTATTGCAATCCCAAGTTTTAATAACGCAGAAGTAACTTTCAATCCCTTATATTTGATGTGTTTTTCCGAAATCTCGAAATTAATTTTGTTTTTTCGCATCACAAAATTAATATCTGCACCTTTTGATATTAAACCTCCTTTATCAGTTACAACCAAAGTAGAGCTTTTTTTTAGTTTTTTAGTTATTCCTGCAATATTTTTACTTTTATTTTGCGGGACATAAAGAATATGACATCTATTAATATCTACAATTGAGGAATATTTCATTATCACAATACTCTGATTTCCAACAGATTTATTCCTCAAGTTAGATTCCAGTTCCTGAATAATTGGCGAATTTCCTAGCACACCAATCACAAAATTACCAACTCTTTGCTCATTAGACCAGGAGATATGTTTTGTAAAATTATAAATAAAAATCGCCTTAAACCTAAGTGTTTGAGCATAAATAGAGTGAGATAAAAACAGGAATAAAAACATTATCAAGTACTTTTTCATTTGCGAATATTTTATATGGTAAAAATAACTACTACGTAAAAAACTATCTTAAATTCATTTTTATTATCCAAAAAAACATTGATTTGAATAGATAAGTGTCATACACTTTTTAGTATTGAGATAAATATTTGCTATTCGACAGATAAATAAAAATTGATATAGGCAAATTTAACCTTTTTTCTAAAAATCCCCTTTAATTTTTTGAACAATATTTATTCCAGAACCATCATTATAAGGTCTAAGACCTAATTAGTGTTGCTTACGCAGTTCTGTAAACCTCGAACTATCAGCAAATTACAGACATGCAAATAAGTAAAAACTTTTGTATGAGTGCTTATAATTAAATATAAAAATATCATTATCCTAATTATTTAATTACTGAAAAGGTCGGAAAAACTATTAAGAAAAATACTAATCCATTGATTAGTAGGATTTTAAGTAAATTAGCGTGATTTGTGTTTTTACTTGATATTCAAATAATTAGCGACTGTAAGAAAAACTTTTCCGACTTTTCAGTTAATTAACAATTATTAACGTTGCAGAATATTTGCCAACCTTTGCATAAATAAAACAAACGTAAACATACAATATTTATTTTGATATAGACTCTGTTTTCAACATACAGCAAAAATCGACACTTATCTGTCTAACAGTCAATTAGTTATGTGGTTAAGTTTGATTCTAACTGAAAATGATTTGGAAATTACTGATAAGTAGGCGTACAAAAATAATCGACACATTTCGAGTTGCTACTAGTCTGAATTTTAACTACATACAACTCCTAATAAATAGCACAATTGGTTTAACAATTGTTTTTGCATTTTAATTTGCTTTTTTTTGTATATTGCATAAAAAGTGATGCAATTTTGTCTTAACTGCCATACAAAAATAATATAAGTGCCATGCACTTTTTAATATTGAGACAAATATTTGTTATTCGACTGAAAACCAGTTGAAAATAGCAATAAATTTTTTTTTAGTACTCTTACAAAAGTTCTTCCGCTTTTTATTAACGTAAGTTACTAATTCACAGTTAAAACGTTTCATAAAAAATAGGTATAAACAACAGGAAATCAACGATATTAACACCATTGGTTTACAAACGAAAATGAATTATTAAAATTATGCAAGTAAACTCCAAAGCAAAAATTTATCTAAAATTGGTCGATGGTTTCGTCAGAAAGGAATTTGTCGTGTTGATGGAAGAAGATTTAGCCACAAACTTGAAGCTCGAATATGCTTATGACGATGAAAAAGCCAGTGCAGAGGCAAAAAAACTCATTAGTAAAAATTTTGCCGAGAAGAATAGTCCTGAAGACTACTGTTTTTTAGGGGCTTTCGAGCAAGAAACTAATATTGAGATGGGTGGAGTATTTATCTTTTTCGACAGGAAACTCAATATTGCTTTGGGCGACACAATGATTGTTTATCCAGAATTTAGGGGGCGTGGAATTGCCCGTCAGATAATGGATTTAGCTGTAATTTATATGCGAAAAGAGGGTGTCAAAACGGTTGGAATTGGTGTACGCCACGAAAATAAATTGGCTGCGAATTTGTATATCCGTAATGGCTATAAAGCTATTCTTCTGTATTTTGAAAAATGGCTTTAGCAATGGAAAATTAATAATTAATAATTAATAATTTTGCTTACGCCTGATTTAGT
>JAOZMU010000522.1 GCA_029934165.1 Bacteroidales bacterium | reverse complement strand
TGAAAACATAATTATTTATTAGTATTTCATTTAAGGCAATTAACAATATATAATTAGCCAATTTGTACGCAGGTATTTTTAGCATTAACAATTCAAAAAATACGATAATATATAGAATATTTGAGTGTTTTTTGAAGCCGTTAAAGGTTAAAATAACAAATAAGGTCTAATACCTATTTTTTTATGACGCGTCTAAGCTGTGAATTAGCAACTTACGTTAATAAAAAGCTGAAAAACTTTTGTAAGAATACTTATGAGTACTTATATCAATGTGTATGACATTTCTAAATAGTAATTTACAAGCTGCTATAAATCAGTGTTTTATGAAATTTGTAAAAATAAAGTAAAATACTGAATATCAGCACAATCTATTTTTTTAATTTAAAAATGTCATACATATTGTTATATAAGTTAATTATTATTTGTGATTTACCTAAAGACTAAATAATAATTATTGAATAAAATATAGCGATGAAGTAGTTAAATTTGCTGTTCCCAAAAATTTTAAGATACAAAAAGAACAGTGAAAACTAAATAAAGTCTTTTGTATATTTGGTGATATTCAAATATTTAGGCATAATGATTGGGACTATAATAGTCTTGAAAGCAGATAAAATAGTAGAAAATTAAATATAGCGTAGAGGAATTTACAAATGGGACTCTTTTCATTTTTATCGCAAGACATTGCGATTGACTTAGGTACAGCAAATACAATAATAATAAGAAACGATAAAATCGTTGTCGATGAACCTTCGATTGTTGCTATCGACACACGGACTGATAAAATATATGCTATCGGCGAAAAAGCACGCCAGATGCACGGAAAAACACACGATAAAATCAAGACCGTCCGTCCGTTACGCGATGGTGTGATTGCCGATTTTAAATCTGCGGAGCTGATGTTGCGTGGAATGATAAAAATGGCAAATGCTCGCAATCGGTTATTTTCGCCAGCATTGAAAATGGTAGTCTGTATTCCATCGGGAAGTACAGAGGTTGAGGTTCGTGCAGTCCGAGACTCTGCCGAACATGCTGGCGCACGCGAGGTCTATCTTATTTATGAACCAATGGCTGCTGCGCTCGGAATTGGCATTGATGTAGAAGCACCAGAAGGAAATATGGTGGTTGACATCGGAGGTGGAACTACGGAAATTGCCGTAATTTCGTTGGGTGGTATCGTGTGTAATAAATCAATACGTATTGCTGGAGATGATTTTACTACCGATATTCAGGAGTATATGCGACACCAGCATAACATTAAAATTGGAGACAGAACTGCCGAACAAATTAAAATTAATGTTGGCTCTGCACTTCCAGATTTGGCAAATCCGCCAGAAGATTACATCGTTCGTGGCCCCCACCAAATGACGGCTTTACCAGTAGAAATCCCTGTCTCTTACCAAGAGATTGCTCACTGCCTTGATAAATCATTATCAAAAGTAGAGACAGCAATTTTGAATGTCTTGGAAATGACACCACCCGAACTTTATGCCGATGTTTATAGTAATGGAATTTACCTAGCCGGCGGAGGTGCTTTATTGCGAGGGTTAGATGTACGAATTTCTAACAAAACAAATATCCCTGTACACATTGCCGAAGACCCACTTCATGCTGTTGCCCGTGGAACAGGAATTGCTCTTAAAAATGTTGATAACTTCTCCTTTTTGGAGCGATAGAATACATCATTTTGTTGGCATAATTAAATATGCGTACAAAAATAAAAGCACTTTTTTCGAGTTGCTATTAATCTAAGTTTTAATCACATACAACTCCTCGCAAATAACACCATTTGCTTATCTTATTAATTTGATATTTTATAAATTCATTGTTTATGAAAGGATTGTTCAGATTTATCCAGCGTTTCAATTTCGTTATCTTGTTCCTTTTAATTGAAGGATTTGCTGCCAGCATCATTTTTAGCAACGATAATAGAAAAAATGCTACATTTTTGAGCTCAGCAAATGCTGTATCCGGTTTTGTTTATGAGAATTTTAATTTCATAAAGAAATATTTTTCACTTAAAGAAGAAAACGAGAATCTAGCTCGCGAAAATACTAAATTCAGAAATTCTTTTGATAAAGCATTTCGTTCAAATGTACCAGCCAAAGAACAAATTAGCAATAAAAATTATCTTCAACATTACTTTTTTGTGCCAGCCTCGGTCATCAATGTTTCAATAAATCGTAAGCAAAACTACCTAACTCTAAATAAAGGAAAAAGTCATGGAATTAAGTCTGATATGGCTGTCGTTTCGCCACTCGGAGTTGTTGGATTAGTGAAAAACGTGTCCGAAAATTTCTGTACTGTTATTTCTATTTTAAATACAAAAATTGGAATAAGTGCAAAAATAAAGAAAAGTAATTTTTACGGCTCTGTAATGTGGAATGGCGGTGATTATCAGACAGTACAGCTCGAAGGTATTCCGAACCATGCCGAGGTTTCTGCTGGCGATACGATTGTAACCAGTGGTTATTCGTTGGTTTTCCCCGAGGGCGAGCCTATCGGAATAGTTGCAAATGTGCAGCAAGAAGATGGAGACAATTTTTATAATATTGATGTAAAACTAAATGTCGATTATAAATCGCTGTTGAATGTATATGTTATTCAGAATTTGTTGAAAGACGAACAATTCGTACTCGAAAAGAACTCGGAAAATGATTAATGAGTGGATAAGATATATTATTCTTGCTTTTTTCCTATTAATAATACAGGTGCTGGTTCTCAATAACTTACATCTTACAGACCTTAGCGTAAACCCCTTATTATATATCCTACTTGTTCAGTTGTTACCTTTTGAGGTAAGAGATTGGCAATTGCTTGTAATAGCATTTGCTACGGGAATAATTCTTGATGTATTTTCTGACACTTTGGGTATTCATGCATCTGCATCGGTATTCATGGCGTTTGTGCGTCCTTATGTTTTACGTATTCTTGGCTCTCGTGATGGGTATATACCGCGAACTCATCCTTCGGTAAATTACTATGGTTGGATTTGGTTTAGTAAGTATTCATTAATTTTAACTTTAGCATATCATTTGGCTTTTAATTTTATAGATGTTTTTAGCTTTGATTTTTTCCTCGAAACTTTGGGAAAAGTTGTAGTTGGAACTTTTTTTACGATGTTACTAATATTTTTAGCACAGCTATTTACACTACAAAAAAACAGAAAAAACTAATGTAAGTAATGGAAAATTAATAATTAATAATTTTGCTTACGCCTGATTTAGTTTTAGTT
>JAOZMU010000521.1 GCA_029934165.1 Bacteroidales bacterium | reverse complement strand
TTCTCCATTGTGAACAAATTCTATACTACCCACACAATCTTATAAAGAACCAAATAAAAGATATGTATTTACAACAATTAAATCAAGCAGAACAAGAAAATTTTTTAGAATTAGCAATTATTTTAGCGAATGTTGATAATGAATTAGCAACAGAAGAGGAATTGCAAATTCTTCAATATCGTTATGAAATGCATCTTCACGAAGAAGACTATGCTATCAAAAATAAAAAAGTTGATGATATTCTGCAACAATTATCAGAAAGCGAGATAAATATTCAAAAAATAATAACTTTTGAATTAATAGGATTAGCATTTAGTGATAAAAAGTTAAAGGTTCAAGAAATTGAATTGCTATCAACAATCAGAAAGCGTTTTGACATAGACGAAGAACTCTTTAACAAAATGCAAGATAAAATCAAATCTTTACAAAAATTATACTTAGACGTAAATGAACTCTTATCAGTTTAACTGTTCAAAATGTGGAAGTTGTTGTAAAAATCTTCATCTTAATGAATTGTATAAAGAGTTAGATAGAGGAGACGGAGTTTGTAAATATTTTGACGAGAAAACAAATCGTTGCAAAATTTATTCAACACGACCAGATATTTGTAATGTTATGAATATGTATGAAATTCACTTTAACAAATACTATTCTTTAAAAGAATATATCGAATTAAATGAAAAATCATGCGAAAAATTAAAAATTATTAATCAAAAAAAATAGATATTATGCCCATACCATTTATATTAGGAGGAATAGCAATCGCATCAGCAATAGGCGGAGCAGCAAAAGGAGTTCAATCTTATAACAGATTTTCTGATGCTAAAACATTTAATAACGAAGCAAAACATCTTTTTGAAAGCCAGAAAGGGCGTTTAAACAAACAAAAAAACATTACTGCAAATTCTCTAAAAAAATTAGGGAAATTAAAATTGAATGTTTGGGGTAATGAATTATCAAACTTTGTAAAGCAATTTGATAGGGTTAAAAATATTGAGTTGAAAGGTGGGTCAGAAATAGATAAAAACTTAAAAAGTTCAATTGATAAAGCCGAAATTAAAGGAATGAAAAATTTATCTATAAAAGCAGGAGAAGTCTTAACTGGTGGAGTTGGCGCGTTAGGAACAGGAGCGTTAGCAGGTGTTGCTTCTTATGGTGGAGCAATGATGTTTGCATCAGCATCAACAGGAACAGCCATAGGCAGTTTATCAGGAGCAGCCGCAACAAATGCTACAATGGCGTGGTTTGGTGGAGGTTCTTTATTGTCGGGTGGTTTTGGAATGGCTGGTGGTGCTTTGGTTTTAGGCGGAATAGTTACCGGACCGATATTATTAGCAGGAGGTTGGATGTTATCAGCAAAAGCTAAAAAAAATTTAGAAGATGCAAAAGCAAATTTAGCAAAAGCAAAACGTGAGGTTTCCAAAATGAAACAAGGTGTTAGTTTGCTTAAAGCCATACAAGATACCTCGATTCAATTTATTAATTTGCTAACAAAGTTAAAGCAGAAATTTAATGAAGTAACGAATGAATTAGAAAATTTGTTAAATCAGCATTCTAATACTTCACAAATTGAATATTCAGACTTATCAGATGAAGCAAAACACAAATTGCATTTAGCTTTACAATTTGCCCAAGTAACAAAACAAGTAACAGAAACCTCTTTATTAAATAAAAATGGTTCACTAAATAATAATTGTTTAAAAGCACTAACACCTGCAAAAAAACTATTAAACACATAAGCTGTTATGAATAAAAACAATGAAGACAACAAAGTTTTAATCAATCAAATAGCTTCACAAACAGGTGTGTTTCAGTCAATTAATTATGCAAATGCATCTGATGAAGTTGTTAATGGTATGGCAGATTTATTACTTAAAGCTTCATCGGATTTGCCAGATGATAAAAAGCAAGGTTTTTTATTTGAGATAATTGAAGCGACTAAATTTAATGTTGATGCTGCAAAAAAGCGAGCAATTGAAAGAGCATCGGTTTTAGATAATAATGACAAAATTATTGATATTCAAATAAAAAGAGGGAATAAAATTATTAAGGATATACAAGCAAAGTCAAGTAAAGGAGTTGAATATCCTAAAAATGAATTTACAAAAAGGACAGACTACAAGGATGTTGATTTATTAGTAAATAAAGAAAATGAAATACCACTAAAAAAACATTTTGCAAAAAAAGAACAAGCTACTGTTGGTGATAGTCAAAAACATCATAAAAATGTAAAAGAAAAAATAACAGGTGAATTAAAACACGGTGATGTAAACTCTGGTGGAACAACTTATGCTGAGGCAATGGAAGCAGCAGAAAACCCAAAACTCTATGCCCTTAAAAATGAGCTAAAACAATTTAGTCAAGAGGCATATAAAACAGGAACAAATGCAGCAATTGCAGGAGCAATAACAGGAGGAGCTGTTTCAACAATGAAAAATTTTTATTCTGTTTACAAAGGCGACAAGTCAATGACAGATGCAGGAGCAGATATACTAAAAGATACAGGTAAATCAGCTGTTAAAAGTGGAGCAACGGGAGTTTTAGGAACAGGAATTAGAGTTGCAGGAAAAAAAATAGGAAGTAATATATTAGCAAAATCAAATATTGCGACTACTTGTGCAGCATCATTAATTGACATCGGAATAAGTGTTTATGATTATGCAAAAGGAGATATTTCAGGGGATAAATTAATTGAAAATATCGGTGCAACAGGCGTAAATACTGTCAGTGGTGTTTACTATGGTATGGTTGGAGGTATTGTTTTGGGTCCCGTTGGTGCCGTTGTCGGTAGTATTGCAGGTTATTTTTTGTCAAATTACATATACCAATCAGGAATAACTTTATTAAAATCAGCAAAACTTGCAGAGGAAGAAACAAAAAAAATTGTAGCCTTATGCGATGCTTCTATAAATGAAATGAATAAGCAGCGTTTTGAGTTTGAAAACAAGATAAAGGAACATCTTGAATTAAGGGAATTACAGTTTGACAAGCTGTTTGATAATATAGATAAAGGATTGCTTAAAAATGATAATGTGACGACTATTAATGCTTTAAGTGATTTGTCGTTAATGTTTGGGAAAGAATTAAAACTCATAAATTTTGATGATTTCGATAAATTTATGAGAACTGATGATAAATTGGAAATATAATTGCCCTAACATTGTGCTTGTTGTCATTTTGTTTTTGGTGTTTTTCGGGTGCTTCGCACCACGAAAAAACACCAAAAACAAAACGCCAC
>JAOZMU010000520.1 GCA_029934165.1 Bacteroidales bacterium | reverse complement strand
AATATTTCTGTTGCTTTATTTAATGCTACAAGATAGTTTTCTCGTTGTTTAAGTTTTTTTTCATTTTTTTTACGTTCTGTTATATCAAAAATCATTTCAAATTTAGAAATTGAACCATCAGGATTTTTTAAAGGAGTACCAAAAAGGTCGTAATATTTATCGTTTTTTTCAGAATACCATTCCCACTTAACAGATTTTCCTGTAAATACTTCTTTATTTTTACACCATTTACATACTTCCGATACTGCGTGAAAATAAGAATAACATTTTCTTCCATTAATTTTCCCAAATTCTTTTTCTACAACCGGATTAATATATTCTATATTGTAATTATTATCAACTATATATATGCCGGACGGATTTGTGTCCATAATACTTTTTAATCGGTTACGTTCTATTTTTAAAACTTGTTCAGTTTCTTTTTGTTTAAATCTGTTTTCGCTTTCTTTCAAATATTCATTACTGTTTTTATTTGACAATTGCTTTTGAAGTTCTTTTATTTTTGCTTCTAATTCTTGGTATGTTGGTTTTGTTTTCATTGGTTTTTATTTTAATATTTGTTTTGCTATTTTTTCAATTAACTCTTTTTCATTAATAGGTTTTGTAATATAATCAACACAACCTGCTTTTATTGATTTTGACCTGTCATGGTGCATTGCGTTTGCCGTTTGTGAAATTATTGGCAAATTAGGACATCTTTTTTTTATTAGTTTTGTTGCTGTTAATCCGTCAAGTTTTGGTAATTGAATATCCATTAAAACTAAATCTATTTGCGAATTATTTTTGCACATCTCTACCGCTTCTAAACCATTTCCAGCTTTTAATATATTAGCCTGTGTTGGTTCAAGTATTTCTTCTAATATCAAACAACTAAATGGTTCGTCTTCTACAATTAGTATCGTTTTTCCGTAAAAAATAGTTTCTGTATTTTTTATGTCTTTTTCCTCTGTCTTTTCCGGATTAATTATAGGTTTGTATGGTATTGTGAAATAGAAAGTTGAACCTTTGTCAAGTTCTGATTTTACCCAAAGTTCACCTCCAAGCAATTCAGCACAAGATTTTGATATTGCAAGTCCAAGACCTGTTCCGCCATATTTTCTTGTTGTGGTTTCATCGGCTTGTCTGAAACGGTTGAAAATAAATTGTAATTCTTCTTCAGAAATACCTATACCCGTGTCTTTTATTGCGAATTGTATTTTTTCATCTTTAATTATTGAGTAGCTAATTTCTACAAAACCCGAATTTGTAAATTTTACTGCATTGCCTATTAAATTTATCAGTATTTGGCGCAAACGTGTTGTATCTGTTTTAATAATATCGTAGCCGTCAGGCAGTTCATTATTTAAAATTATTTTTAATTGTTCGCGCTCTTGTGTTACCACAGAATGAAAAAATTGATATATTTCAAATAAAAATTTATTTAACTTGCAATCTGTTTCAATTAATGTCATTTGTTTGGCATCAATTTTTGAGATGTCAATAATGTCGTTAATAAGATTTAATAAATGATTACCACTATTATTTATTATACTAACATATTTTTCTTTGTCTTCGGTTTTTAATGTTGGTTTTTTCAGGAAGCCAGCAAAGCCAAGTATTGCATTCATTGGTGTTCTTATTTCGTGGCTCATGTTGGCAAGAAATGCCGATTTTAAACGGTCGCTTTCTTCTGCTTTTTCTTTTGCAATAGCAAGTTGTATGTTTTGTTGGTGCAATTGTTTTTCCATTTCTTTACGCTCTGTAATATCAACCGCAATACCAAGAAGAGACGGTTTATTTGTATCAGAAAACTTAAAAGGAACTTTGGTTGTTTGTAAATATCTTATATTATTTTCAGCATCGGTCATTTGCTCTTCTGGTATAAACTTAGTTTTTCCAGAGCTTATCACTTCAATATCATCTGTTTTGAAATATTGTTTTTCTTCTTCGGTTGCTACAAACTCAGAATCTCTTCTTCCAGTAAGGTTTTCTACTGTTGTTCCAAAAATATCTGCGGTAGCTTTATTAACAATCTCAAATTTACCCGTTTCATCTTTTACAAAAATAAAATGAGGAACAATATCTATAATTTTACGTAATTGTGTTTTGCTTTTAAGTAATGCTTTCTCTGCTTCCTTATGTTCGGTAATATCACGCAAAACCACTTGTATTGCATATACTTTATTGTTTTTAATTAGTGGCATATAAGTAAGTTCTACATGGAAAGGTGCTTTGTTTTTTGGCTGAAATAAAAATTCAAACCTTTCGCTTTTATGTGTTTTTATAATTTCTGTAATTAGTTTTAAGGCATTTTGTAAATCTGTTTTATCAGCAAAAAATTTTGATATATAACTTCCCACTTCTTCTACATTGTTATATCCTCCAAATTTCATTGCAGCCGGACTTAAATATAAAATCTTGCCTATTGTTGAAATTTTAACAACTACGTCTTTCATTGTTTCAGTTAATAAGCGGTAGTTTTCTTCACTTTCTTTTAATGCTTTTTCTGCTTCTTTACGCTCGGTAATATCTCTAATAAGTATTATTACTCTTTCGTTGTTATTTTCAGTTTTTGCAGCAACAGAAAGCTCAAACCAATGCAAATTTTGTTGTAATTGTAATGAATAAACTGTACCTGTACTTTTTCCGTTTTTAATAGCCTGTGTAATTGCATTATTACAAATTTTTGCAGAATCAGAAGGCAAAATTTCATCAATTTTTTTTCCAATAAAATTATCTGAAGTAGTATAAAGAATATCATGGTGTGGTGCATGGTAATTATAAATTCGTCCTTCGCTGTCTGTTTCAAACATAAGGTCAGGCAGGGCATTTATTGTGGCAGTTAGCTGCGAATTTATTTCTTGAATTTGAGCTTTTCCTATCTGTAATTCTTCATTTGAAGTTATTAATTCTTCATTTAGTGCTTCATATTCTTGGTTTTGGTTATGAATTATTAGTTCTGCTTCTTTACGTTCTGTAATATCAGTTGCAATTTCAAGTCTTACAAGCCGTCCGTCTATCCATTTAATAGCTTGGTCTCTGCACTGATACCATTGTTTTGTTATTTTGTTTTGAAATTCCCACACATAAGGTTCTTTTGAGTTTCCGTTTTTATCTAATAATTTGCTGTTTGTGCAAAAACTACATGGAGCATCTAATCCTTGCAATGCGTTATAGCATTTTTCTCCGACTTTATCGCCTAATAATTTTCTGAAATTTTTATTAATAAATAAAAGTTCATAAGTTTGCATATCAGACACATAAAT
>JAOZMU010000519.1 GCA_029934165.1 Bacteroidales bacterium | reverse complement strand
ATTCTGGCATAGTTACTTTATTCATTTTCAAACTATTAACCGTAAAAATAATGGGTAAAGATCAAAAACCTAAATATATTATTTAATCGTTACTAAGTGCCTTGCACTTTTTCTGTGTTTAGATAAATGTATGCTATTCAACTGAAAAACAGTTACAAATAGAGATTTTACCGGTCTATATTTTAAGCAAGAGAATAACGCTTAAATTCGACAACAGTAAGATTTTTATTTATTGATTTTAGATGAGCATCAACAGTAGTTTTGTTATCTTTAACAAACTGCTGGCTTAGTAAAGTGCTTTCTTTGAAGAACTTATTCAAACGTCCCATTGCAATTTTTTCTGCCATTGCTTCTGGTTTGCCTTCTCGGATTGCTAATTCTTTACCTATTTCGATTTCTTTTGCAACAACAACTTCCGAAACAGATTCTTTGTTCAACGCAACAGGATTCATTGCCGCAACTTGCATTGCAACATCTCTTCCGATTTGAGTATCAACATCTGCCATATTCAAGCCTACTAAAGAAGCCAAACGATTGCCAGGGTGAATGTAAGCAACAACTTTATCTGTTGCGATAGTCTCATAAAAAGACAATTCTACTTTTTCTCCAATAACACCAACTTGGTTCGTAATTTCTTCTCCAATTGTATAATCGCCATACGGAAGAGCTTTAAGGGCATCTATGTTCGCAGGTTTCTGCTTAATCGCCTCAGTAAGAATGCGGTCTGCAAGTTTTACAAAATCATCGTTCTTGGCAACAAAGTCGGTCTCGCAGTTTAATACTACTACTGCACCAAATTTTGCGTCATCAGAAACGTTTGCAAGTACAACACCCTCAGCTGCATCGCGGTCTGAGCGTTTGTTTGCTACTTTCTGTCCTTTTTTACGAAGATAATCAATTGCTTTATCAAAATCGCCTTCAGATTCAGTGAGAGCCTTTTTACAATCCATCATTCCAGCACCAGTTGCTTTACGCAATTTTGCCACCTCGGCAGCTTTAATTTGAGCCATTTTTTTATTATATTTAAAGGTTATACTTTTTTCGGAAAAAGCCCAAATGTCTGAAACATTTGGGCTGATATTTAAAATAAATTTATATTTGGGCAAATAATAATTTATTCGTTATCGTTTTTTTCGTTATTCTCTTGTGCTGTTGGAGCATCAGATTTGCGAGCAGAAGCTTTGCGCTTGCGAACGTTGGATTTTGCATGATTTTTATTGCTGCTACCATCTTTCGTTGTTACTTCCTTCTCTTTTTCCGATTTGCGCTCGTCCACACCTTCTTTAACTGCTTTTGCAATAATATCAGTAATCAATGCTATTGATTTTGAAGCATCGTCATTTGCAGGAATTACGAAGTCGATGTCTGGACTAGAATTTGTGTCTACAACCCCAAACACAGGGATATGCAGTCGTTTTGCTTCACGAACAGCAATGTGTTCTTTGGATACATCAATGATAAACAAAGCGGCAGGCAAACGTGTCATGTCGGCTATGCTACCAAGGTTTTTGTCCAATTTCGAGCGTTGACGAGAGATTTGCAATCTCTCTCTTTTCGAGAGTTTTTCAAAAGTACCATCTACCTCCATTTTGTCAATCGAAGTCATCTTCTTGACAGCCTTACGAACAGTAGGGAAATTGGTAAGCATACCACCAGACCAACGTTCAGTAATATAAGGCATTCCGGTTTCTTTTATTTTTTCGGCGACAATTTCTTTCGCTTGTTTTTTTGTTGCAACGAACAGGATTTTTTTTCCTGAGCGTGCTATTTTTCTCAGCGCATTTGCAGCTTCGTCAATTTTAGCGACTGTTTTGTGCAAATCGATGATATGAATACCGTTTCGCTCCATAAAAATATATGGTGCCATATCGGGATTCCACTTTCTTTTCAAGTGTCCGAAGTGTACTCCGGCTTCTAATAATTCGTTGAAAGTTGTTCTTGGCATTTTATTAAAATTTGTTTACGTTCGACGATTTCAATCACTGAAGTAGTCTGTTTGTGGCAGAGTCTTAGTGATTTGGATACTAAACAAACTTGATAATTTCGGAATTTACCATGAGTTGGCGTTATTCTCAAAATCATAAAATTTATTAAGTTAAGTAACGACAAAAAATAAGCATATTGTGCAATTTATTATGAATTGTATATAACTTATATTCAAGTTAATAACAACCAAAAAATTGTCGTCTATTTCTACGCACCCACATATTAACGCTTGCTAAATTGAAATTTCTTGCGAGCTTTTGGTTGTCCTGGTTTTTTACGTTCAACTTCACGTGGGTCTCTTGTAAGCAATTTCTGCGTTTTTAGTGCCGCCCTGTTTTCTTCGTCTATTTGCACTAATGCTCTAGCAATACCAAGACGCAATGCTTCTGCTTGTCCTTTAATACCGCCACCACAAAGATTTGCTTTTACATCAAATTGTCCTTCTGTGTCCGTCAAGCCAAAGGCTTGTGTTACAACGTATTGCAGTTGTGGGACAGTAAAATATTCTTTCATATCTCTACCGTTCACTACAACATTGCCCTTTCCTGCGCTCAGATAAACGCGAGCAATTGCACTTTTTCTTCTTCCGATTGTGTTAATGACTTCCATCTCTAATCAGTTAAATTTTACTCAAATCGATTTTCTTTGGCTGTTGCGCTTCGTGTGGATGTTCGCTTCCTACGTAAACGTTTAGATTACGGTAGAGTTCACTTCCAAGTCGATTTTTTGGCAACATACCTTTTACGGCTTTCTCAACTAAGGCAATCGGCTTACGCTCTAACAACGCAGCAGCAGTAGTAACACGCTGACCACCAGGGTATCCAGAGTGTCTAATGTATTGCTTGTCAGTCATTTTATTGCCAGTCAGACATACTTTTTCTGCATTGATAACAATTACGTTATCGCCACAATCAACGTGCGGCGTAAAACTCGGCTTGTACTTACCACGCAATAATTTTGCAACTTTTGAAGCTAATCGCCCGAGAATTTCACCTTCGGCATCGACAACAACCCACTCTTTTTGTGCGGTGGCTTTGTTGACCGAAATGGTTTTATAACTTAGTGTATTCACTTCTAAATCCTCAATTTTTTATTTATTACCCAAATATAACTTTTCCAAATTCGGAGTGCAAAAGTACAATTATTTTTCAGTTTTCAATAAGTTTTATCAAAAATCTTTGTACAGAATACGTTTTTAAACATATAATTTACTCAAGTTTCTGACTTCGCCCTTACAACTTGATATTTAACACATTGCAA
>JAOZMU010000518.1 GCA_029934165.1 Bacteroidales bacterium | reverse complement strand
GTGTTTTTTGCGAAGCGAAGCGAGCAAAAAACACCCACCAACCGACTGACGACCAAGCCGATGATATGCTCTTTTAATTCAATCAGTTACTATAAATCTCCCAATAAATCATCAATTTCAGTTTCTGATTTTACAGTAGCAATTTTTTTATTCCAGTTTTCTAATTTTTCTTTTCTTTGAAATAATATTGCTTCTCTTTCATATTTGTCTTCTTCAATAAGTATTTGTAAATTTATTTGCTCTTCAATATATATTTCGAATAAACTAAGTATTTGAAATGACAATAATTCAGAAACATGCCTAACAACTGTTTGGTCATCACTATTTACAAATATATTCAACTCTAATGGCTTTGTTTCAGTATCAAGAACAAAATCAGAAGAAAATGAAGATGCACATATTTGCATGAGTAAATCCCATTCAAACTCATCTTCCAATTCTTTGGGAACTGCATATTTAATTGTTTCAAATTTTGAAACATAGTCTTCATACCACAATTGGTCTTTTACAACGCCTTCAATTTTACCGAAGAATTTTTCATATTTTTCTACGGCTTCTTTTCTTTCTTTATCTTCGTTTTCTCGAAGCTCTGCAATGAATGCTTGAAAATCAAATAACATAGTTTTTAATTTATTTTGTTTGTAAATATTTTTTTAAGTCATAGTTTGAGAAAATTGGTTTTACACAACGAAAACCTACATCGCTTCTTGAAAACTCATCATTAATTTCGGAATTATGTATGTTTTCTAATTTATTGCCAATAATTGATATTTTTTTAATTCGTTTAGAGTTTATAAATTCATAAATATTTGGACGTTCAACTTTAATATTTGCTTGAACTCCTAATCTGTTTTTCAAAAGCATTTCCCAATTTCGCTTTTCACTATTCCAATCATTTATAATTTTCTCGTCTCCAAGTGATAACAGGTAAAACTTTATTGCTTCGTTTAGCAAAGCATCTAACAAAGGTTTAACTTTTATTGTTGTTATATTCGGAACTTTTTTAAGGAAATTCGATTTTTTCTGAAATCCGCCAATCGCAAAGGAATAAGCTGTTAGTTTGAGCATTTGCAATAAAACAGCTTGTTCGTGAATTTCATTAGATAAATCAAAATCTATAAAAGGCAAACCTTTGTCAAACTCTGTTGATGAATATAATTCAGATTTCTCATACACATATTGTTTATCGAATTTATCCAAACTATTCCATGATTTAAGAATATCATGATTGTCTTTTAAATGCTGATAAATTTCTTCACCAACCAAAAATTCTAATATTTCTTCGGGGTTTGAACTCTTTATTGTTGTCTGTTTTATTATTTTATTTAACAAAACAGGTGTTGCATTTTCTGCATTGTTAATATTGTTTTCATAAAATGCGTTATTTACTAATCTTGTAGCCTTTTCCCACTCGGCTTGTGTAGGTAATTCTTTTTTACACCATTTTGCATACGCTTCGGCATCGGCATAAGTTATGTCTGTGATTGGTTTGTCTGAATTATTTAATTCTTTTTTAGGCTTTTCATGCCCTGCTTTTTCACAAAAAAACAAATATTCATTTATGCTTACAGGTTCTTTATCAATATAAAAGGGATAAAGATAAACTTCATTAGCTTTTGTTAGGTTATCATATTTTCCGTTCCAAAAATCTTCAAAATTTTCTAAAAAATCTTCTGGCTCAAAAGCTAAAATCTCACCTTCACCGTAAAATGAACGACCTTCGGGTAATAAAACCATTTCTTTATTATCATGTCCCTGAATGGTTTCAGATAGATTAGTTATTAGGAAGTCATGCACTAAATCAATATATTCTTCTTTGTATTTTTGTTCAATATCTATGTAAATGTCTGTTGGGGTTCCTGTTTCTATGATTTTTTGTTTTACCAATTCTTCTTCTGATAAATCAATTATACCGTAATATTTCTTAGTATTAGTGGCAATAGTTAAATTTTTAATAGATGATGAAAGTTTTTTGTTGTGAAAATCAATAATTGCAAATTGTGTGTAAATATTTGCTAATTCAACAGCATTTTTCTGTTTCGTATAATATTTTTGTGCTAGCAATAAATAATCGTTTGCTTGCAATATGTATTCATTATTTGTTTCGTTTTCATATTTTTTAATATTTGCTTTTGCCAACCAAAGGTTTTTTTCGCCAAAATCATTAAATTTTTCAAAATAGCTTATAGCTTTGTCAATATTATTATTGTGATATTCAATGAAACCTTTATACAAATAAATTTCCATTCTCTGTTCTTCAACATCTCTCATTTCTTCGTGTTGATTTTCAATTTCAGAGATAATAGTCAAAGCATTATCAAATTGTTTTAACTTAATAAGAGTGCTAATTTTACGTTCAGTTGCTACTCTTATTAATTCTTGATTACCTGCACTTTTTGCATATAAAATGCTTTTTTCAAAATAAATAAGAGCTTTTTGGTAAAGATTTTTTGAAATGAAGGTGTCGGCTATATCATTGAATAAACGAATAGAATTAGTTTCAAAAGTTCTATGAGTTAGAATGTGCGAAATAAACGCAAATTTTGCATTCGGATAATTAAATTTATCATAAATCCAGCCAATGTTTTTTGCAAATGAGCCTACTTCAAAAGTCATGTTTTTAGCGACTGCTTGTTGTATTAATTTAAAATTTTCTCGAAAACAATAATCAAATTTACCTAAATAAAAATCGTAAGAAAGAAGAGTGTATTTTATAAAAAAAACACTTTTATAACTTTTTAGGTCTTCCTGTATTTTTAATGCTTTCAAATAGCCTTCTCGTGCATCTTTAAATTGTTTTTGTCTTCCCAAAGTATCAGCTAAACTTCCATAATGAAACGCTAATTCTTTTTCATTTTGCAAAGCTGTTGCTGCTTTTATTGCTATTCTATTTATTTCTTTTCGTTGCTCCCATAGTCCAGTAGAATATAAGTAGTTGTCAATTTTTCCAGCAAGGTCTACAATTACATCATACTTGCCAATCAATTCAAAATCGTGTATAATAGCTTGTGTTTCGGAAATAATATTTGCTTTGTTTACAACAAGAAGTATTTTTTGTTGTGAATTATCCCACACTTTTTGTATGGACTGGAACTTTGCATTTTGTATTTTTTTTAATCTTTCAGTCCCTGCAATATCTTTTGCATACTCTTTTAATAATGGATGTATCTCGTAAAGAATTTCAGGTTCTTGAATTTTACTGGGTAACTTTGGTATAAACCGAGGCCACTTTTGATGAAAAAAATTTATA
>JAOZMU010000517.1 GCA_029934165.1 Bacteroidales bacterium | reverse complement strand
GCTTACTTTATTAAATTCATTTTACTTACAAAAGTTCTTACGCTTTTTATTAACACAAGTTGCTAATAACGAGCTAATAAGTTTTAGACCTTAAAATAAAAATTATTAGCTTAAACCTCCGATGTATGTTGGAGGTTTTTTTATTATTCCACTTTATGTCTGGTATTTATATTCATGTCCCGTTGTGTAAAACCCGATGCAATTATTGCGATTTTCATAGCGAAAGCAACATGAGCAAAAAAGAGGACGTAATTAATGCTCTTGCAGCAGAATTACGTAATCGAAAAAACTATTTAGACCCAAACCAAGTTTCTACTATCTATTTTGGCGGCGGAACTCCCTCTGTTTTAGCAGTATCTGAGATATGCTTTTTATTAGAAATTATTGCCAAAAACTATAATATCGTTGCAAATTGCGAAATAACATTAGAAGTAAATCCTGACGATTTATCCGAAAAATATTTGACCGATTTATCCAAAAGTAGGATAAATAGACTAAGTTTTGGTTTTCAGTCTTTTCGTTCTGATGAACTGAAATTAATGAATCGCCGACATACGGCAAGGCAAGCAATGAATAGTTTTGCTCGGGCTCGAAAACTCGGTTTTGATAACATTTCGATAGACCTAATTTACGGAATACCAGGCAGTTCGCTTGCTACATGGCGAGAAAACCTTGAGGCAGCAATACGCATAGAACCCGAACATATTTCGGCTTATCATCTAACTATCGAAACAGGCACACCGTTTGAAACGATGCTAAAACAAGGAAAAATCCAGACAATTGAAGAGTCCAGAAGCGTTGCACAGTTCGATTTGTTACGGAATTTATTGGGGAAAAATAATTACGAGCATTACGAAATTTCAAATTTTGCTCTTTCCGGCAAAAAGTCTAAACACAATGCAAGCTATTGGAAACAAGCTCAATATCTGGGCATTGGACCATCGGCTCATTCCTTTGATGGAAAATCTCGGCAATGGAATATCGCTGACAATTTGGCGTATGTTGACGCGATACAAAACGGGAATAATTTTTTTGAGCTTGAAACATTGACAGATAACGATAAATATAACGATTTTATAATCACCTCGTTACGTACAACAGATGGATTTAATGACGGCGAATTTTCTTCTTTGTTCTCTGCGAAATTTCAAAATCATTTTCAGCGCGAGGCTATGAAACACATAAAACATGGAAACATTGTCATAAATGGCTCACAGGTCAAATTATCTGCCAATGCACTTTTTGTTTCAGATTCGATTATTTCGGATTTGCTTTATATTTAAGCATTTAGTGTTATTTACTATGAATTGTATGTAGTTGTACGTATTTTGCACAAAAAATTTAACCACAAATAGCAAAACAGAGAAATTACCAGATGTTTCAGATGTTTTGCATAAATATAAAACAATGAGAGATATTGTCATTTTAGGAAGCAATGGAATGCTTGGACAAGCAGCTGCAAATTATTTTGGCGCACAAGGTTACCGTGTTTTACCGGTTAATACTCGGTTTACTCCAGAAAACAAGTCGGTGTTTATTGCTGAAATACGGGAATTTCCGTATGCAATAGTTGTAAATTGTATCGGAAAAATAAAACAAAACACCTCCGATGAGCAAGAGCTTCTTTGGGCTAATTCTATTCTTCCGCTCGAATTAGCAAACAAACTGCTCCCAACGCAAACATTGATTCACCCAAGCACCGATTGCGTTTTTGATGGAACTATGGGACAACCCTATCCTGCTAATTTTCAACCAAATGCCGAAGATATTTACGGCTGGTCGAAGCGGTTGGGCGAAGTGGCACTTAATGGAAGGAAAAACACGCTAATTATCAGAGTATCAATCATCGGAATGGATAATCGAAAAGATGCACGAGGTTTATTATCATGGTATTTTTCTAACAAAAATGGCTCAAAAATAAACGGTTTTACAAATCATTTGTGGAATGGAATAACTGCAACAGAATGGTGTAAACTTGCAGAAAGAGAGATTGTTAGCATTTCCGAAAATACATTTTGTCGCCTTGTACAAGCCGGCACAAAAGAACATTATTCAAAATACGATATGTTATTGCTATTTAATGATATATTTAACAAAAAATACGCAGTAACTCCGCACAAAACCCAGCAAGCTGTTGATAGGCGAATGCAGCCGGTTGTTGTTTGCAAACCTTTAGCAGAACAAATCTTGGAAATGAAACAAGGGTACAAATTGGTTTAATGTGTTTACTGTTAGTATTTTATGTAAATTTTCAAAACATGAAACTATTTTCGATTTTTTTAGCTTTAATGCTTTTTTATTTTGCTGGTAATTGCCAATTAGTCAACATTGAGGAGCGACGCACAGCTTCCAGCGACAATATTTCTGGCAACATTTCGATGTCGGCAACGCTAACCCAAAACACTAAGCAAATAATTCATCTGAAAAATAATATCGGTATTCAATGGGATAAAGGGTGTAATACTTTCCTTGTTTTCAACGATATAACATGGATGAAAGCAGAAAACGATGACTTAAAAAATAGTGGCTTTCAACATTTTCGTTATAATTATACTTTTCGAGATACTGGTTCTATTACGGTAGAAGGTTTTGCACAACATCAATATAACAAAGTTAAATTGCTAGAGCGACGTTTTATTAGTGGTGGTGGATTTAGATTTCGTATTTATAATAAGGAAAAAACGTATTTATACATTGCACCGCTAGTAATGTATGAGTACGAACTTCTTGATGATGGATACGCATCGGAAGAAAGCAGAATTAAAGCCGATTTCTATATTTCTGCGGGATATGATTTCACGCAAAACTTTAGAATAGGACATGTAACATATTATCAACCAATGTTTTCGGATTGGGCTGATTTCCGAATTTCGAGTGAGACAAGTTTGATTTTCAAGCTGACAAAAAAACTTTCTTTCAGTATAATATTCGATTTAGCCTACGACTCGCACCCACCTTGGGACTACAAACTAGATGTGCCTGAGCAGATTCCAGATTTATTTTACGATTTCCGAAATACGCTCAAATATTCATTTTAATACTCACTATTAATCCGACAAACAGCAAATAGTGATACCGGTTTTTTTTGATGTCTATTCTAAGTGAATTACGAATTGGTTTACCGCCTGATAATATTCATGTTACAAAATTTATTGGACTAAGTTATTTTTTTTTTTTTGTTGGCTTAATTTTTCATAACTTGAATATAAGTACTCATACAAAAGTTCTTACGCTTTTTATTAACATAAGTTGCTAATT